>DAOWED010000157.1 GCA_030638685.1 Candidatus Heimdallarchaeota archaeon
ATTGTCTAAATTTGCTTCGACCATTAACTCTGATGATGTAGTTATCCGTTTGTTCTTTGCCAAAAAGAATGACCAAAACATCAAAACTAAATCAATAACTTTTAAGCTCAATGAACCCGAGCGTTTTTATGAATTATTGAGAAAAGGATACAATAATATGGCTCCCACTTTAACCAAAAAAGCAGGAGGAGCTTTAAAACTTTCTTTTCCTTTTGAGATAAGAACGAAAAAGAAGAAGGGTAAAAAACCAAAAGCTAAAGCCAAAATTTTAGGCGGAGATTTAGGTCTTAAAACCTTAGTGACAATCAGTGTTGTTGAAAGATTAGAAGCAGTAAAACAAAAGACAAAGCTTTCTAAGGAAGATTTTGACAAACTCTTTGAAGGGATAGATATTGGAGTTCATGAAACAGCTCGTTATTTTCTTGACCAAGAAGAGTTAGCAGGTAAAGCTTCTGACTGGTGGATCTATCCTAAAGGCTCCAGACCTTTCTTTAATTTCAAGAAGAAGTTAATACTCTTAAGACAGAAGGAGAGAGAACTCAAAAGTCAGAGGGATAATTTCAAGAAAAAACACAAAAATTATCGTCAGAAAAAGCAGTTTTTTGTCATTAGAAGAGAATGGAAAAGAATCTGGCAAAAGATTAAGAATATCCACCAGGAAGTAGCCAAACAAGTAGCAACTAGAGTAGTTCAACTAGCTCGTTTCCATGAAGTAACACTGATCCGCTTTGAAAACCTCAAGTGGTCTAGCCATTCTCCTAAAGAAAAAGTAGGGTATTGGCTCTCTACTTGGCAAACTCATTGGTTCCATTCTGAGATAATAAGGAATATAAGTCAGTTAGCTAGTCGCTTCGGCATTAAGTTTGAGTTAGTTAACGCCCGTAACACCTCCAAAAGATGTTCCAAGTGTGGCAAAATAGGCGAAAGAAAAAGTAAATCTTTTGTCTGTAATCATTGTCAGAGTCCTTCTGGCCCTCCCCGTCAATTAGATAGTGATCTTAACGCTGCACGTAATATCACTATCGCCCCTCTTCCTCTTAGCCATTGGCGAAAGAGAAAGCCCCCCGTTCCGGGCATTTCCTAAAGGCTACAAAGGGATATTTTCGAATGTCCAATTTTGTAGAATTTTGAAGTAACGGTCAATCATGTATATTGGCGGATATCTCTTTAGAATCTTTAATTATTACTATTATTCGAAAAAGAGCACTAAAAAAGCTAGACAAAGCATATTTTTCTCGCTCGGATTTTTTTTCCTCCATTTTATAATTTAAGAATAGCAATAACGTTTTAAAAATGTGATTCATCACTTAACTCAGTTTTTACACCGAATCTATTAGAGACGTCGTTAGATCGATTTCTCCCAGGATCGTTCCATCTGTTAAATGGACATTAAAGATCCTTTTTTCCGGTTTAGGAGCATCTAGTTCTTTTCTAACAGTTATTTCTCCTTGAAACATGTCTACAGTGAATCCGGAATCAAGCAATTCATTATATGCCGGTGAAATAACTCGCAATTTAGGTTTTGATTTTTTACCATGTTCATAGCTAAATAGCCAAATTTTTTCTCTGAAACGTGCTCCTTGATCGTCTGTGATTTCAACAACTGGGTGAATATGTCCGGAAATTATGACATCTGCATTAAATAATTCGACAGAAGGATATGCATGTCCATGCAAAAACCCAAAAAACAATTTCCCTATCCGAATCACCCCTCCTGAAGCGGGAAAAAGCTTAACATATTTTGGTAACCATTTTTCTATAGCTCCATCATGGTTTCCTTTTGCGATGTATATCTCAGAAAGACCATTTATTTTGTCGAAAAAGTCGATTAAGTTTTTCATTTCATGTTTTTTACTTGAGTAAACAGTTTGTTTAATATCACCAAGTAATATTACTCTTTTAGGTTTTTTTTCGTTAACAATCTGAACAATTTTGTGAAGAATTTTTTCTGGCTTGTAAATTTTTACCAATTCTTTAAAATATGATCTTTCTAAGCCATAGTGGATATCAGAGATAACAATATCCACTGAATCGTTGTATTTTATTTCCAATATTTTATCACTAAAGCCAATAGAAACTGATGAATCATCAAAGATTATATTCACATTTTAGGTAGAATTAGTTTTATTAAAAACTACGAGATGAATGTCATGCTTGAGAACAACAATCTCTCACTTTTTTGATTTTACTTCTTCAAAAGATGATAAGACAATTTTTCTATTTCCAAAAACCTTATTCATAGATATTTTCATTTCTTCCTAATGACTTCTCTCGTTAAAAATATACTTGTGGTAGGAGCCGGTCAAATGGGTACCGGAATTGCGCAAGTTTTTGCTAGTTCTAATTTCCAAGTTACTTTAGTAGATCTCAATGAAGAAATATTGAACAATGCAAAAACAACAATAATAAAATCAATCTCACGCCTAGTAGATAAGGAACTAGTAACTCCTTCTGCAAAATCAGAGATCTTGGAAAATCTTACTTTTTCTACATCGTTAGATATAGCAAAAGGTTTTGATCTTGTTGTTGAAGCAATAATTGAAAACTTAACTGCCAAGAAATCCCTTTTTCAACAATTAGAAACAATTTGCTCTCTTGATACAATTTTTGCATCTAACACTTCAAGTTTTAGCATTACGGAACTCTCTCCAAGTTCCCAACGTTCGTCAAAGATGATTGGGATGCACTTTTTCAACCCACCTACTCGAATGAAACTAATAGAAGTTATCAAAGGTGCTAAAACTAGTGAAGAAACATTTAGCAAAGTTATGGAACTTGCGAAAACAATAAATAAAACCCCTATACCTGTAATTGAATCTGCTGGATTTATAGTCAATCGTTTACTTGCAAGTTTCTTAAATGAAGCTTATTTTATGCTACAAGAAGGTATATCTTCGATTGAGGACATTGATAATGCTGTAAAATTGGGATTAAGGCATCCAATGGGGCCTTTTGAACTAAGTGATTTTATTGGATTAGATACAATGTTGTTTATAATTGAATACTTGCATGACGAATTTGGAGAGGATAAATATCGACCATGTCCTCTTCTAAAAAAAATGGTAAGATCTGGAGACTTAGGTCGAAAAACAGGTCAAGGTTTTTATTCCTATGGTGATTAATTATGGAAAAAAATAGCAAAATAATACTAACAATTGAAAATGAAGTTGCAACTATTCTTATTTCTAACCCGTCAAAATTGAATGCTTTGTCATATTCATTATTGCAAGATCTTGAAAAGAAATTAGATGATCTCAAGCAAAGCTCAGCTAAATTAATAATATTCAAAGGTGAAGGTTCAAAAGCTTTTGTTGCTGGAGCTGATATCAAAGAAATGGTCAGTTTTACTCCACAGCAGGCTTATGAATATATTAAATATGGTCAGAAAGTGTTTACCAAAGTGAGTAAATTATCCATTCCCACTATTGCAGTAATTCAAGGTTTTGCACTTGGTGGAGGGGCCGAACTAGCACTCGCATGTGATTTTAGGATCGTAAATTCAGACGCCTTATTTGGCTTCCCTGAAGTTCAACTTGGTATTATTCCTGGTTTTGGTGGAACTCAACGGCTTACACAATTAATAGGGTACTCAAAGTCTCTTGAAATAATACTTACTTCTAAAAGATTATCTGGTGAAGAAATGCTGTCATATGGAATAGCAAATGAATTTGTTAAAAACGGTGAATCAATGGATGATGTAATTGATAAATGGGTTTCATCAATTCTTAAAGCCGCACCAATTGCTGTGAAAATGGCAAAACAAGCAGTTCAAGCATCTGAAACCTCTTCTTTGGAATCTGGTCTAGTCATTGAACTAATGTGTGAAACAGTGTGTTTCTCAACAAGTGACTGTAAAATAGGCTTTGAATCATTTTTGGAGCGAAAGCAACCAGAATTCAAAGGCGAATAATGGATGATACTCATATAATAGAAATATAAAGCATACGACCTTTGAACTCTAAAGATGAATATCAAGAAATTGAATTAAAACCAATTAACATATGGTTTGTTTATATTCTTTGGAATTACCATAACCAATCCTCCAGTCCTTGGAACTTACCTTTTGCATAACCAATGAGTTGAAGAACTATCATAAGGACAGTTACAAAAGCAAACAATGCAATTCCAAGCAATACTGTTTCTTCAACTAATGGCGATCCAGATCGATTTTTTAGTAGTTTAATGAACTTTTTTGCATTACTAATCATATTATCACTGCAGTTCATTAACAATTTCCATATTTAAACGAACACGCTTTGAATTTCAAATTTTTTCATATGAAGGAAGCAATATCTTTGTTTAGATTGAATTATGGTTTTTTTTCTGTAAGTTTTTGTAATAGTATTGCTTCATGAAATATGAATTAATTTTTCTGGATATCTTGTTCAATATAAAATTCAGTGCTTTTAAGTCGGTTACGTAAATAAGATTTTTAAAAAATATGTCTTCCAATATTAGAAATTCAGCTGGTGCAGGCATAACTTTGTGATAATTATTATTGAAATCAACACCATGTAGAAGCGATTCTAAGTTTTTTGTTGAGATATCCGACAAAAAAACAGCTCCAACTATTCTTCTTACCTGCTCCCACACAAAACTTTTACCTTTTATAACTACTGAGTAATAACTTTCATCATGATTTAGAAGAATTTGATCAATTTTTCTTATTGGAGACCTGAAGTCTTTTTTACAGAAAAATTGGAAGTTATGCTTTCCTATGAAAATTGACAGCCGCTTTTTCACTTCATTTTCATTAATTTTAACATAACCCTTAGGAATGAAATATCTATATTGTTTTAAGTCAGAATGTCTTGGATTAAAGTTTTCATCTGTTGTAGCGTATGCCCAGCATATTATTGTTCCATCTTGAGGTAGATTGGCATTAATTGCTTTGAGATTAATCTTTTTGTTTGAGGAAATTGAAAATACATTCGCAAATGCGTTTACTCCTTTATCCGTTCTACTACTCATCTTAAATTTGGCAGATTGTAGATCATTTATCATTTCAGTTTTTTTTAGTGCTGAAATAAGACAGCCTTCAATTGTCACATAACCCGGTTGACGGCATGATCCATTATATAATTCTCCATCATACGCAACTTTTATGGCATATCTTTGAATAATTATCTCCTCTTTGTCTAATCTAAGTTTTTTCTATAATGATTGGATTTTAGCTAATAAAGCAGCTATTTGAATTTCACTACTTGCTCCTTCAGATAGCCTAAAATCGACTTCTGCAATCATCTGAGCAAGACTTATTTTTTGTTTTTCAGTAAGGTCTAATTTACTGATTTGTCTATGAATAATGCTCACAATTTCTATTCCCGAAATTCCTTCAATTATTAAGAGTTCATGAAGAGTATTACGTGCTTCAAGAAACTTACCGCTTAAAGCTTGAAACATCATATTTCCTACAACTTCTGGAGCAATGACACCTACCGTTTGTCTAATGATTTCTGGTGTAATATCGTTATTAATAACGGAAGTAGCTTGAAGTATATTGATTAATTTTCTCAAATCTCCACCTGAAGCAGTTATTAATGTCTGTTTTCCATCTTCATTTACAGTTAATCCTTCTTCATTTGATATATAATCTATGCATTTAATTACATCTTTACTTTTCAGTGGTGTGAAGCGAAAAACTGCACACCTTGATTGGATGGGCTCAATAATCTTGCTAGGGTAATTGCATATAAGAACAAAACGACTCGTATTTACATATTTCTCCATTGTTCGTCTGAGAGCGTGTTGCGCGTCCGATGTTAAATTATCAGCTTCATCAAGACATATAATCTTAAAAGGTGCATCGTTAAAGGGAACCGTTCTTGCAAACTCCTTAACGTCATTTCTTATTGTGTCAATTCCTCTTGCATCACTTGCATTAAGTTCAAGTAAATTTCCTCTTAAACCATCTTCCCCATATAACTCATGTGCTAGAGCAAATACCATTGTAGTTTTCCCTGTTCCAGGTGGTCCTGAGAGCAAAAGGTGAGGAAGTGATCTATCTTTGATAAATCCACTAATTCTGGATTTTATGGAATCATGATTAATTATTTCTGATAGAAGTTTTGGTCTATATTTTTCAACCCACATCATCTCAAATGACATGTTTACCCTTTGATTATCTCATTAATAAATTTCATTATAAGCCTCGTTTATGTACCATTAGTATAACTAAAAATTTACTAATTTAGAATACTATTTCCAATGAATCCTACTATTAAATATATTATTGTATGAATTGCTACAGTTTTTCTAATATTTGATTCATTTCCAATTTTCATAAGAAAAGAAATATTCGATAAAACAAGCCCATAAAATATTATGTATGGGTGAATAGGGTATGTTTGTCTTTCGGCACTAAGAACATATGATAATGAATTAAAAATAGGTGCAAAAATTGCCAATATTGCTGTTGTTACTGTTGATATTATCAAAATGATTTTGATTCTACGAAGCTCTGTTTTATATCTTAACTTTTTCTTAACAAGAAGTTTTCTTCTATTTTTAATAATAGATGATAAGTCTGATATTCTTTTCTTAGCATTTAAACTATCATTTTCAAATATACTGCTCAAGGTCATCGATATTTCTTGGTATTGAAAGTTTATTTTTTTAGAAGCAGTTGAAGCAGATTCACCATTTAAATTTATACTTGCTTTACATTGATTAAACGCTTTAGCGTCTGGAAGCCCAAGAAGGGATCGTTCAGGACATAACCCTTCATCTAGTTTTGATGCAATTAGTAATAATATTGTATCATCCGTATACTTCTCATCTACCATCCTAGCACCTTCATTTGATTTGATTTCATATAAAGAAACAATATTTTTGTTAGTATAAAATGCCCAAGAGGAACAATAGCTAAGGTAAATGGATTCACAAATCCATACATCAGCACAAACAGAACTATGATAGTAGGTAATATTGAAGATATCGCAACAAAAAGTGAAAATTGATCTTCCAAAAAGTTAAGATGATCCTCAAACTTTTCAATAAATTCGACATCTTTTAACTCTATTTCGATATCTCCTTTTACTTGAACGAAATCTGAAATTTTAGTTTTCAGTAACTCAGAAGGCTGAGTATCTCCTAAATATTTCAATACTTTCCATGGGTTTTCACCCAAGCACAGCGTTATTCTAACTTTCTTTGTTAATGAATATAAGAAAGAATCCAAATGCGATAAAACACCAAATATGGCTTCGGTTAGAGAACCTCTTTCTGCGTCATACTTCCATTTAAGCTCGGATATAAACAATGGAGTAATATCATCTAAATCTGAAACAAAATTTTGTTGAATAGATAATAGGAATAAGAATAAATAAATCCAAACAAGTACAAAAGAAATAGCAAACATAAAATAAGGTGGTAATGGTCCTCCAAAGATTAATCCTATTCCATAAGCTAAAAATGCTGTAAGAAAAGCAATTCCCCATATTCCTCTTATAATTTTTTCAGGATTTTTGGAATCAATTTGAACACTCCAGAGCGGTAATATTTTAGTAAAATACATATTCCCAAAAGAAGGAAAGGGTTTTATTCCTATTTTCGCTAAAACATTGCAAAAATTCATTTCTTACCCTCCTGCTTGACTTAAATCTGTAATTGAACTATTTGTAAAATGAAATTGTCTTTCCTTACTTTTTTCAATTTCAAATAAATTTTCTTTCGAATTCTCAGCTAAATCAGTTTTTATACTATTTTCTGAGCACAATTCAGTATCTGAATAAACTTCATCAAAAGCAATTATTTGTCCATTTAATTGAATGATTATTTTTCCATCGTTATTTTCTGAATATATTTTTAACACTTTTCTGGTTATTTTTCCCCCTCTGAGGATTTCCTTTCTCATTATGACAACGCAATCAAGCGCATTAAGTTGCTCCATTTTAATATCGTGTTGAAAAACCCATCTTTTGATTATGTTTTCTAAAGAATCTGAATGAGTAGTTTGAATTCCTTTAAGACCAGCTCCTAAAGCTTCGAACATTGCTTTGGAGTGTTCGGGCGTCTGTATTTCACCTAAAAAAACATATTCTGGTGTTCTATGAAGTAATTTGATTATTTCTTGCGTTTTTGATGTGATATTGATGCTGGATTCCAAAGAAGGCACTTTTATTCTTAATTGATGCTTACCTAGGTTCAGCTGATTTACAGTTTCTATTGCATCTTCAATAGTAACTTTCCTCCATTCATCGGGGGTTAATAAATCAATAGCATTCGCTAATGTTGTTTTTCCTGAACCTGGTTCACCTATAATGGTAATATTCCTTCTCCGATTCATAATTTTGATAAGAAACTCAGCTGCTTCTTTTGTCAAGGTATTATTATTTATTAGCTCTGTTAAACTGAACCCCATTTTTCTGAATTTTCTAATATTGAAGGAAATACCGTCCGCTGCAATTGGAGGCTGGTCAATTGTGATTCTCATTCTAAATCTGCTTGATATAAGTTCTGTTTTTAATGAAGGATTATTTCTATCAAATAGTAAATTATTTTCGATCTTTAATCTGGTTATGAGACATTCAAGGTCTTTGCTTGTCAAAATAATTGAAGTTTCACATCTTCCATAAACTTCATGATCGATATAAATTGGAAAATTGAATGAATCTTGATATATCTCATTAATGTGATTATCTATAAAAAGTGGATAAAGTTTGTCTATCCCCAATAGTCGAGAAACTAATATATCAACTAAATCATGTCTCATTTCCTGTTCATCAAGGAATTCAACTGCTTTCATACTTAGATTGGAAAAAATTTCTTGAAATGATTGTATACTATGAAAAAAGGCATCGTCAGTTGAAAAAATTCTTACTCTAAATGCATAAAATAACGAATCTATAACATTATCATTTACATCATTTGAAACGTAGTAGTATTTTTTTTTTTCAGCTTCAAGGATGGAAACAGAATATCGATTAACCTTGTAACTATCAATGACGTGTAATCTTTCGTGATTCATTCTATATTTGATAATAAACCTGCTATAAAAAGACCGCATTTTAACGATAAGGAATTATCTTGTGAACGTTATCTAAGTAGTGTTCTGATTCAAAAAAAACCAGATTGGTATAGTTTTTAAACAGTGATATTTCAGCTATCTTAATTGGTGATGAAGATGAAACTTCCGTGGCTTGTACCTGGCATTCGTAGACCTAATTTTCGCTTATATCGAATTAAAATAAGTTATCCAACAGAACTTCCTGCAAACTTCATGTTATATGTTATTTTGTTTGGTGTCTTGTTTATCTATTCAGGTGGTATGTATGATCTGGTAGAAAAACCCATTAGTATTGGTAGTGACCAATATGGTGATCCAGCCTTAATTTCACAATCTTTAGATCGACAGTATATGTTAGAAGGGATAGTAGCCGCTATCTTTATGTTCTTCGGAGCACTCGGCTTGTATTTAATGGACTATGCAACTGGAGATCCCCATAATGTACGATCTGCTAGTACACTTCAAGCTTTAGGAATAGTTATATCATTTATTTCATTCTTAACACTAATTTTAATGCTTGAGCTTAAGACTTAGTATTCCAGAAGATCGTTCTTTTCTATTTTAGCTCCTCCTTATACGAAGTTTCTACTATTAGGTGGAAAGAGTTTATCTAACGTATATGATTACTATTTTTTTCTAATTTCCCAGCTCCCTTTCTAATAATTTTATGTTCACCTTGAGTCGCATTAATAATTGTTGAACCTTCTCCATACTTTGTACATTGTCCATCAATTACATAATCGACAAATTCAAGCACTTCTTTTTCAATTTCAACAAAACAGCTAGGTGCTTTTCTTCCTTTTAAATTTGCACTTGTTGTAATAATGACCATTTCAGAACTTAATAGTAGTTGTGAAAAAAAAGAATTTTCTGGGATTCTAATACCAATTGTTTTCATTTCAGGAAGGATTATTTGGTTTGATTCAAAAATAATAGTAAACGGGCCAGGTAACAATGTGTCAATCAAAGATTTACTTCTTTCACTATTTTTTGTATATGTTTTAATACTTTTTTTGTTTGCCATTCCGATTGAGAAATTAGGTTTTTTATTATTTCTTCGTTTGAATTGTGCTATTTTCTCTACAGTTTTCTCATTTCTTGCATCACAGCCTATTCCATAAACTGTTTCAGTGGGATAAAGTATTATTCCTCCTGCCTTTAAAACTTCCACAGCCTCAAAAATAATGCGTTCTGCATTCTCTGAATTTATTGATTTATATTCTTTCATTACGTTCACGTTATTCAAAAAATTCATTCACTATATCTTCAATTGATTTAACATTCGTTGGAATGTTATTTGTTTTTGGCATATAATGCGCTGCTTTCGATGAATTAGTTACCATACCTTTAATTGATGTCTCGGATAACGGCGCAACAACAGGACATGTATCTGCTACAATCAAGATACCCCTTGAGTTAAGTTTTTCTGTGATTCCTCCTTCATCTGCTTGTGTTTTTGTATACCTAGATGTACATATCCAAAACCGGTATCCTTCAATCAGCTTTTTAGATTTTGTAAGTTTTTCAACGTAATAAAGTTCATCAATTGATGAATGAGGGCATCCAATACATATAAAGTCCATTCTTTCTCTTTTAAATGTAAGAATTTCTTGAGTCTGTTTTATGCTTTCTTTTGTTATTGTTGTTTTTTCTAGTTTACTTAGATAATTTTTCTCTACGTTTGCTTCAGGAGTAATTTTATCAAGATGAAATAACCCAATTGCGCCAGAGGCTGCTAATCCTGCACTAATAGCTTTTAGATTGGTCATATGAGGTCGTTTATTTGCTATTATGTAAGGCACTCCTTCATTTATCTCTCTTCCAATGGAATATCCTAGAAGACTCCAATCAACATCAAATTGAAGTTTCAACTTTTCATCAATTACGAATAGATGAGTAGGTTTTCTATTTTCATCCAAATGTAATCCATAATTAGCCGTTTTGCCTAATAATGCACTTGCAAGAGCAGCTGGTCCACCTTCTCTATTTGTTCGCGCACCTATAACACTATTAGCAAATGCTACTGCTGAAGATTCGGCCCATGAAATATGGTCACCAAACAGAGGTTTAAGTCCAATCAGATAGGGTGTGCATGAACAAGTTGGAATGATGTCCATTCTTTTGAATTGATGCACTACTTCGAGCTGCTTTTTGAAAAATTCTTCTGATATTTGTTGAATGTTATAATTCTGTAAATCACACCCTGCTGGGTTAATGAACGTTGGAACCACAGCTTGAACGTTCGTGTTGGCGATTTCTTTCAGAAAATTTAAGCCTGGTTCACCTATGTTTTTGTAACTGATCCCACTTACCTGTACCGATGTAATCTCAATCATTCGGTCTGCTCCCATTACTTCTCCTACACTCACAACTAGATTCATCAGTTTTTTCAATATTTCTCCTTTTTCTCCATTTAGGATTGATTCTTCATCTTTACTCAAATACATCTTTGTTCACTTATGTAGCCTTAATTGATGCGCTTTGAATGCTTGACGATAGAGATTTGATCATTAACCCTCCAGAAATAACCGCAACAAAGCTCAAGAAGAGACCAATTCCATCTTTATAATCAAAATTATCTGCATTACCTAATTTTCCTAAAATGCTCAGAAAGATTATCATTGGAGCAATAAAAATCATCATTAACAACCCAAACATTACAATTAGTAATGTTTTAATTGCCATTCTTTCGAACTCAATGTCAAATGTCTTTTCTTCTTCCATTATAGCTTTTTATGTATGAACTCTGATTAATCTTGCGATTAAAATTACTTTTATGGGTTTATAAATTCAATCCTATTCTCATAATAAAAGTGATTATGATGTCAGAAAGCTTAATAGTTGTTAGATCCTTAGAATGTGAGAAATGCGGCCGATTTGATTCTCTAGTATTTTCCCAAGATGATATAAATAAAATGGTCGGAAATTCTGATATTGGTATAGCAAGCTGGGCAGTTGATCATAAAGATCATCGTAGAATAATATATTTTAACACAAAAGGAGAATATCAAGGAGACAGTCTTGTTCTTGACTTAGAATCTGAACTCGAATCTGGTATAAATGAAATTGAGAATGTTAAAGTTCTTGGATTAGGAGCGAGAACCGTATCTTCTATTCCTAAAAAAGAAAGATCTGGAGGATTCATTTCAAAGTTAAGACGTAAATTATCTCAAACGTTGTTTGGAAAAGAATTAACTCTGGCAATTGTTGGTCCTTCAAGAGCTGGGAAAAGTTGTTTCTTGAATTACCTTGAAAATCAAATGCCTGATGAATCTTTGCTTGACACCGATACTCTTCCTACAATGGGACGAAGCAAAAAAGAGATTGAACTTGGAAATTCCCGTATAACTGCTTTTGACATGGGTGGCCAAGAAGGCTTCTGGGATATATGGGATTCGGCCATAGATCCTGCAGATGCCATAATTTTTGTTATAGACGGCGCCACCTCTAACTATTCTAGTGTGATAGAATCATTTTTGCATGTTTTATCCTTACGATCAAAAGATATTCCCGTTTTGATAGTAATTAATAAGATTGATATTTATTTAAGAGGCATATCTCCCTCTTTTCTAACAACAAATCGATTCATTAAATTACTACCCTCATCAGCTTTGGAAAAGGTGGGTGTTTTCCAAATAATTCAAGCAAGCATTCTAACAGGATTTTCTTATTCATATGAATCAAATGAACTGATTAAAATCCCACTCTTGGAAGTTGTTAATAATTTCTTAACTTCAGTAACTGACTAAATAAAGTGATAGTATGGAACTTCATGTAAATAAATTTGACATTACTAAACCCATTTCAGAAAGAGAAGGTATCAAGTTACGCACTGGTTTAGTTCTTATTACCTTGTTAATGCAAGAAGAAATATCGATTTCTGAAATAATGCAAGCCACAGGTTTTACTTTCCAAGAGGCAAGATTAGCTATCCAGAATCTCTTGGATTCACGCCTTGTCAAACTAATCGCATCTGATCCATTACCGATTATTTCTGTACTTGATTTTGATGCATGTTACCATTTTCTTGAACTGCACGGGTATATTTCAAATCCTGAACAACAGTCAATCAAGGATAGTATCCCCTCTGCCCAGCATTAATCGTTGTTTATTTCATTATATTAAACAACTAGTTGAATCATATTGTTTTCAATTTCAATAATATCTCCATCGTTAAGTGTTGTTATAATATCTTCATCTATTTGATCTAGTAACGGAATTTCGGCTAATATGCACCCTGTTACTATTATGGGTTCCGCATTTAAGCATAAAATGGCTGAAGGGGCCACATCATTCTTTTTCATTTGATAAATTATATATGATCCAACCGTACTTCCCCTTCCTCCTTTGATTAGCAGTATTTTGTCTTGAATTATCTTTTCCTCATTATTATTCTTAATTGTACCTTTTTCTGGGTCCACATCTCCATAGAATGAAACATACCCATTTATAATCACTATCGGCGCCTTAACTCTTCCCTCAGATAAAACTCTTCCGACCCATCTTTTTACGTTCATCAAGTATTGATTATGTGATTTTGTTAATTTACTTTTCTTTTTAGTTTAAAAGAACAACATCGACAGATATTTAAAATCAATTTTTTGTCGTTTATTAGAATTAATCCACTTTAGGCTTAATTGTATTTTTTTGAGGAATTTACGTGCATGCGGAGAACAAATGGATAATCCTAAACTCTATGTTTAAAGAGTTAGGTTTAGTTCGTCAACATCTAGATAGTTTTAATGATTTTATTGAACCCGGCCTTCAAGAGGTCTTACAAGAGCAAGGAACCATTGTACTAGATGATCCTTCAATGTTTGTACGGTTGGATAGAATTACAATAAGTGAGCCTAAAATTAGAGAAGCTGATGGTTCAGAATCCGAATTATTCCCACTGGAAGCCCGTATTCGTGATTTAACATATGCTTCTAAATTGCGTCTGAGATTAACTTCTATGAGTAAAAATCCTGAAGATGCAGATGAACCTCCAAAAGAAATTGAAACACTGGAAGTGTTCATTGGTTATTTACCAATAATGTTGAAATCAAACAAATGTCCGTTAAGTCAGATGAATTATCAAGAACTCATTCGAGCAGGAGAAGATCCTAAAGATCCTGGGGGATATTTTATTGTAAATGGAAGTGAAAGAGTACTTGTTACACAAGAAGATTTAGCTCCTAACCGGATCTTGATTGAATCTCACAGCAAAGGTAGCGTGAGTTCATTAGCCAAAGTTTTCAGCACTTTCAGAGGTTTTAGAGCTCCTGTAACATTGGAACGACTGAAAGACGGTAATTTGAGAGTAAGTTTTCCAAGTGTTTCCAGAAAAATACCTCTAGTAATCTTATTACGAGCTTTAGGATTGGAAAGAGATGATAACATTGCCAAAAGCATTGGAGGTAATGATAATGATCTTCATACTGTTTTAATACCAATTTTACAATCAGAAACTGAAGTTACAAATAGAGAAGAAGCACTAGACTTTATTGGAAAACGTGTAGCTGTTGGACAAACGAGAGAATATCGAATATCTCGTACTGAATCAGTTCTTGACAAGTATCTATTACCTCATATCGGTAGTGATCCTGAATCTAGATTAAACAAAGCATATTTCTTATGTTTAATGGCTCAAAGAGTGCTTGAACTGGAATTAGGAAAAAGAGAATCAGATGATAAAGATCATTATTCCAATAAACGACTTAATTTAGCTGGCGATTTGTTAATGCTTCTTTTTAGAAACGCCTTTAAGAGCCTATGTAGAGATATTAAATATCAACTCGAAAGAAGTGCTGGTCGTGGACGAACTCCAAATGTTAGAACAGCTGTACGAGCTGATGTGGTCACTGAACGATTAAGACATGCCATGGCTACTGGAAATTGGGTAGGTGGGAAAGCCGGTGTAAGCCAGTTGTTAGATAGAACTAACTATATGTCAACATTAAGTCATCTTCGACGTGTCGTCAGTCCATTAAGTAGAAGCCAACCTCACTTTGAAGCTCGAGATCTTCATCCTACTCATTGGGGAAAAATTTGTCCTAATGAAACACCTGAAGGTCCAAACTGTGGTCTTGTAAAGAATTTGGCCTTAATGGCATATATCAGTGTTGGTACAAGAAGTGAACCAGTAGTTAACAAAATTCGAGATTTTGGTCTTTCGGAACTTGAACCAGATTCTCTGAAACCCGTTGAGGCGTATAATATCTTTCTTAATGGAAAACTAGTTGGTTTTCATTCTAATCCTCAAGAATTTGTTGATAATATTAGATCATCTCGTCGTAAAGGTGAACTTGATCATGAAGTTAATATCGCACTTCATACCGATACATTGACCATCCAAATTAACAGCGATGCTGGAAGAGTTCGCAGACCTCTAATTGTTATTAGTGAAGGAAAACTTCTTTATGAGGATGCCCACGCATTAAAAATTTCAAACGGAGAATGGACATGGAGTGATTTAATTCGGCAAGGAATTATTGAATATGTAGATGCTGAAGAAGAAGAGAATTTATTCATTGCATTAGGTGAAGAACACTTAACTGATGGTCACACTCATGTAGAAATTGCTCCAAGCACTATTTTAGGTATATGTGCCTCTCTGATCCCTTTTCCGGAACATAATAGGTCTGATAGAAACGTCTATGAAGCTGGTATGGCAAAACAAGCTTTGGGTATATATTCAGCTAATTTTCGTTTGCGCGTAGACACTCGAAGTCACATTCTTCATTATCCTCAACAACCTCTTGTTAAAACAAATGGAATGAGCATCATTGGTTTTGATGATCGTCCAGCTGGTCAGAACTTTGTTGTTGCAGTCCTATCTTACAGTGGCTACAACATGGAGGATTCTTTAATATTAAATAAAGCAAGTATTGAACGTGGATTAGCACGTAGCACTTTTTATCGAGTCTATGATGCAGAAGAACGCAAATATCCTGGTGGCCAAGAAGATATTTTTGAAATTCCATCAGATGATATTAGAGGTTATAAATCTCCTGATGTTTATCGTCATTTGAGCGAAGACGGTATAGTTGAACCTGAAAGCAGTGTTAACGGTAAAAGAGGTGAAGTTATTATTGGTAGAACTAGTCCTCCTCGGTTCTTAGAAGAATATACCGATTTCGACCTTCCACGAGGTGATAATCGACGAGAAACGAGCGTTAATATGAGATTTGGCGAGAGTGGTCTTGTTGATTCAATTATTTTATCTGAAACAAATGAAGGTAACCGTCTAGTTAAAGTTAAAATGCGTTCTCTTAGAATTCCTGAATTGGGTGATAAATTTGCGTCTAGACATGGGCAAAAAGGTATCATTGGTCTAATTGTTCCACAAGAAAACCTACCGTTTACTGAAGATGGAATTACACCTGATTTAGTAATTAATCCCCATGCTATTCCTAGTCGTATGACCATTGGTCAGCTTCTTGAGCTTCTTTCCGGCAATTTAGCGGCTGCCAAAGGTGTTTCTATTAACGCTACAGCGTTTGAAAGCATGAGTGCCGATGAAATTAAACGAGGTCTTCACAAATTGGGATTACATCCTTATGGTCGCTGGATAATGTATGATGGTAAATCGGGTCAAAAACTTGAAACTGATGTTTTTTGTGGTATAGCATTTTATCAAAAATTACATCATTTAGTTAATGACAAAATTCATGCAAGAGCACGAGGTCCAGTCCAAATACTTACTCGACAACCTACTGAAGGTCGTGCCCGAGAAGGTGGTCTTCGTTTTGGAGAAATGGAAAGAGACTGTTTAATTGGTCATGGCAGTGCTGTTATTCTAAAAGAGCGTCTCCTTGATGAATCAGATAAAGCAGAAGCCCTCTTTTGTGAACAATGTGGTTTCTTAGCTCAGTATAACAGAGCTCATGATAAACTTGAATGCCCTGTATGCCGTGAAGAGACTCCCATTTCCAAAATTGTTGTAAGTTATGCCTTTAAGTTACTTTTACAGGAACTTATGTCCCTTGGTTTAGCTCCAAAAATTGCTCGTTCAGATATGGCTTGACATGTCTGAGAACTATTCTACTGCTTCTCCTCTTTCTCTATTGTATAAAATCATCTTTTTCTTATTACTTTCAGTTTACTCATAGTGAGACAAAGTGCATTCCAAATAAGAACACTTTGATCCTCTTAATGGTAAAATTGTTACTACTAAGCGTACCAAAGCGTAGAATAAATCTGATCAATAAAATTGATCACAATATAAATATGGTGCAACAGACTTCGGATAAAAAATGTGAGGAGTGTTTGGGTCCGTTAATAAATACGGGAAAAGACATTGCTTGCCAGAATTGTGGATTAGTACAGGGTCCAGTTTATGTCAACTCCAGATTTATTATGGGGGAACAAACTGCTAACTCTATAAGTTCAGCAAGGTCAACAGCTTTAGGAAAACATCCTTTAGTTGTTGGAGGACTTGGATCAGAGATTGATTATGCAAATTCATCGACAATGCGTGATAGTTCAGGGAAATATTTACCTCAAGAGAAACAAGCACAGTTTCATAGATTAAAATCACTCTATCATAATAGAACACGAGAAAAAGATAATGTAACTCATTTGAGAACTTTTATGATTTTTAACAAAATCAGCTCGCAACTTCAAATTGACCGATCAATTAAGGAAAGAGCTGCATTCAAATATTGGAAAATTGTAAAAAATCCTCCAAAAAGAGTTACTAATCATGTAGCTTTGATAGCATTGACACTTCTTCTTTCAGTAAGAGAATATAATCAAAATGCTCCAATTCGCTTTCAAGAGATTATTGAAGCTTTCAATAGTGCAGGTCATAGAGTGACAAACAAAAACCTGATTAGGATGGCTCGAGACATGAATATCTCATTACGACCTACACATATTCGTCAATCTGAAGAGTATTTAATTCGAATAACATCAGTTTTGACTGGATCACCAATTGTTCAGCAACGTTTGTATGAAAATGGCTTATCCTTGAACGAGTACACTATGAGTCTTCAGAGAATATCCTCTCTAATTCTTGAAAACCTTTCGCGTCAGGAACGGGGTGGGGTTCAACCATATGGTTTTGCTGTATCAGTGGTTTACATGGCTGATAGAGTCATTGGAAGAGGAATGCGTCGAAAACCTGTTTTAACCCAAGAAATTGTCACTTCTTTAACAGATAGTGCTGAGTTTACTATACGTGATCATTGCCGTAGAATAATAAAACCAAAACTCACGGGATTATCAAACTTGGTAAATGAAGAAGTTGAAAGATTAGCTGGTCCGCAGCATACATATGTTGTAAGTCAAGTGTGAATATATAAGAACAGGTC
>DAOWED010000131.1 GCA_030638685.1 Candidatus Heimdallarchaeota archaeon
AGATTGATCCCGGTTACCTATTGCAAGAACCCTCTATGGACGAGGAATCCTTCCTAAATCATTGTGCTTTAGGACAGGATTTACTACGACACACAGCCAACCGTCAAACGAAAGTTTCTCAAGCCCTTACGGCTTGAGTTGCGAGGACTCGTAGGAAACCCCCACCGCATGCGAAGCAGAGGTGGTGGGTAGTTCATTAGCTGGTATTACAACGAAAGTTTGAAAAAGATAATAGTATGAAAGAAATTGTCAAGAAAGAGGGCGCGTGGCCAAGCTAGGTATGGCAACAGACTCTTATATTTAGGCAACTTATGCTTAAATGGAGTCGATCTGTCGATCGAGGGTTCAAATCCCTTCGCGCTCACCATTTTTTTTCTTTCAATATCTTCTTATTCTACTTCCTTTTTTCTAACTTAAAATGCAACCAATAACGTTATTCCCTATTACCGGTATTCCCCTCATTCAAGAGGGTGATGATATCGCTCAAGCAATTATAGAGGCACTTGATGCTTTGGATCTCCCTTTAGTTGATGGTGATGTTCTTGTTATTGCACATTCAATCGTTTCTAGGGCTTTAGGGTTAGTTTTTTCCCCAGAAGAAATTACTCCTTCAGAAGAAGCAATTGCACTATCTGCCCAGACAAATAAGACTCCTGAACATATTGAACTAGTTCTTAGAGGAGCTAATAAGATCCTTAAAGTAGAACGAAATATTGTCATTACTGAAACAAAACTTGGTTTTATTCAAGCAAATTCAGGAGTAGACACTTCTAATGCTGGTATTGGTAAGTTTTTAACTCTCCCTCCAAATCCGGATAATGATGCTAAAATCATTTTTGAAGCGGTTAAGGCTTATTATGGTGTCGAAATAGCTGTTATTATCTCTGATTCTATGGGACGTGCTTTACGTGGAGGAATTATTAACAATGCTATTGGTTGTTATGGTCTTGAACCTATCAAGTCTTACCTTGGTAAAAAGGATCTTTTTGGCTATGAACTACAAGTAACCACGGTAGCAATAGCTGATGAATTAACCGGCGCAGCAGAACTTCTTATTGGAGAAGCAGATGAGGCCGTACCAGTGGTTCTTATTCGGGGGTATACTTTCGAGAAAGGAACAACTTCAGCTCAAGTACTAGCTCGACCGGAAGAGCAGCGTCTTTTTAAGTGAGTAGATTATTTTACCATTGTGCAAAGCGATTCAATGGCCTCATTATCCGGTCGATATACCGATCTTTCTATTCCTTGGTTAACTTGGCTTCTGGAAGAAAAGTTCTTTCGCTTAACTTCTGTCTTTTTTTTATTGTTTTATCTAATCCTTAGCCTTATTAATTTTCATTTTCTTGATTTTGAAGCCCCCTGGTTTTCGGGGCTGGAAGTAACCAAAGGAACAAGTTTCTATGACCAGTTGGATAATATTTTTGATGAGGACGAGAAGGTTTTTAGGTCGATTCACTTTGCTCACCATCCCCCTGTCTTCATTTATGTTGTAGCCGGATTAATTTTACTCTTCGGTGAATATCAACTTCCCACTAAACTCTTTATAGGCCTTTGTGGGTATTTGTTAGGCTGGCTAATTTATCTTCTTGTTAAAAAATGGACTAATAATGAGCTTTTTGCTAGAGTGGCTTTACTCTTAAGCTGGCTAAACCCCGCAATGCTTTCAGCGGTAGTGATCGGTCTATTTGAGCCCTTCTTTCTCTTACTTCTTTTACTGGCTTGTTTCTTCATCATGGAAGATCGCCCTGCTTTAGCCGGAACAATGGCTTCACTTGCAGCCTTAACAAAAATTAGTGGAGTGCTTATTGCTCCAGTTCTTGGTATAATGTTAATTAGGAAGAATGATTGGAAAGGAGTGATTAAGTACTGTCTTGCTTGGTTTATAGTGTTTGTTGCCATTTTTGGTTATTTTTGGTCTGTTTCCGGTGAAGATTTTTGGTACTTGGCTTTTACTTGGCAAATGACGAGGGGGGCGGAAAGTATGTCCCTTATTTACTATCTCGGTGGTTCTTGGGGTGGAACAACCTCCCAGCTTCCTTCCTTCTGGAGTTACTTTATTTTTATTGTAGTTATTGAAGCCGTTCTTCTTCTTCTTCTCTTTTCCAAGCGAGATGATTGGCACATTCTTTTTCTTGGCTCTTCCCTTATTTTCATTAGTTTTTCATTAGTTAGTCGTATCGTCTATCCCCAATACTTTCTTTGGTTCTTTGTTTTTCTGGTTTTTTACGCTACTGAACTTCTTTTTTTAAATAAAATTAAACACCTTTTAGTGCTTCTTTCGTCAATAGCTGTTCTACAGCTTACTTCTCTCACATGGTTTATTTTTCTAAAAAGCTGGTGGCTTGGTGAAGCGTTAAGTGGTTTCTTTTCCTTTGTGGCTTGTCTTGTTCTTGAATATTTGATTATTCGAGAGCTTTTTTCTAGTAACAAATCACCTTAATTCAATTATTCTTTACTCTCAAGCGTTCTTCTCTCATTTAACTATTCTCACTCTTCTACTCTCGTATTACTCTCCTATTACCTTTTCCATCCTATAGATATTGGTAGTTAGGCTTTTTTATGAGAAAGATTCCGAAAAACCTATATATGTATTAGTTATACTTTTGTTAAGTAACAGAATACCTCGAGAAGATAGTGAATGGATCAACAAAACACAGAAACGTTATCAAAGGTGAGGGAGGAAGCAGCAGAAAAGTTCTCATCTAATGAGATCCACAGTGCAGTAATGAGGAACATCTTGAATTTAGATGTTGAAATAGATGCAAAGGGAGACTTGTTGATTTCAACTATACCTGATCTATCATTTATTTTGCGAGAGCTTAGAAAGTGGAAAGAAAATGAAGTGCTCTCCAATCCAGATTATTATAGGTTAGTTGAGTGTGCATTATTAAATAATTTAACAAATAACAGTCTAGAACAGTTAGAACAGCTTAACTCTGATAATGATGACTATTATGTTGAAAAATAATTCAATAAGCAAGCTAATTCTTAAAAAAACTAAGTAAACCAAGAAGTTAATTCAAAAATTTACATTTTATGTTTCTTATTTACCAATCTTAAAATAGTTAAATTGAAAAAGTTACAATCAAGGTTGAAATATTAAGGTAATTATGAAGATTCAACCTAAGGAAGGAAATCAATGAATGAAGTAAAGGGATTAAACTGCCCGGAGTGCCCCCCGGAGCAAGCCCATGATATACTTTTTAAGTGTTCACGCTGCAAAGGTAGCTATTGTAGTGAACATAAGAATAAGGATGATCATGAATGTGTTTTTTCTCCTGAAATAGTTTCTGATGAGCCATATCTTCCCCCAAGAATGAAGCCGGAGTTAATAAAATCACAGATAAATCATTTAATTTTATCAACAAGGGGATGGATTACTTTAGGGTTTGAGCCTTTAGATTACGCCATTGGATTGGTTTTTGTACTTTTTGCGGGAGTATTTCAGCTATACTTAACTAGAACTATTCCAGATTTAGACTTCATTTTACTAGTGATTGGGCTAGTGTTAGTATATTCAATACCTTTATTCTTTCAAAGACAAGTAGCTTTTCAAGTTGGAGCTCACCCGAGATATGTACTTAATCAGACAGGAATGATTTTGACAGTTTTAACCGGAATTCTTTCTTTTGGTGTAATTCAACCTGGACAAGTAATCCCCTTTGGGGCAACTCATGCCTTTCAAAAAGTAAGAGTAAGTAGTAGTGGGCCAACCGCTTCCCTTACAGTGGGTTTTATGCTAGTTCTTCTTAATTTTGGACCATTTAATACAGAAATAATTTCAAAACTAATAGACTATTCAGCAATGATTACATTATCTTATCTTCTACCAATTGGTTATTTCGAGGGAAGAACACTTCTAGCATACAATACAATGCTGTGGTTCTTCCTGGTTTGTGGTGGAGCATTTCTTTTTATAATATAACCAACGCTAATCATAGATTACTCGCTCCATTTCAATAGCTTTGGCACTAAGAGAAATAAGACCGAAGATAAAAGTAAGCCAGAAAAGAGTAAAAGTAAGAACAGTAAGCCAATAACCATCAATTAACGCTAGAGCTATTTCATAAGGCCAAAAGAAGGGATTGACATAGAGAATAACACCTTGAGGGTTAGGGTCAAGAGCAATACTGAAATAAAAAATTAGACCAGCACCTAATAATATACTTGTACCAATTCTATCTGCAACATCCTTTGGAAGAATAACCTCAATTGCAATGGATAAGCTAATAACTATAGTTAATGCCATTACAATTGCTAGGATCATTACTAATCCTTCAAACCCAATTATAAGGTCAGAGCTTATTGCAAAAACATCAGAAACACTTTCGTCAGAAGTATTTTTAGTCATGTATTTTTCAACAATCCATACAGAAATGAGCATTCCACCTAGATATGAAACAGTAGTTATGATAGCCCCGAGCATCCCTGCGAGGATTTTACTTCCCAAAAGCTGTTTTCTGTTTGTAGTATAGGTGAGTAAAACTTCAAGCATCCCATCATGTTTTTCGCGATTAAAGCCTGAAACCTTACTAGAAGTTGAACCGACAAGAGTAATCAAAAGAAAGATAGCATATCCTAAAGGACGACCAATATTGGCTGCTTTTTCGCTGATAATTTGAGTCTTACCGTTAACATCCATAAACTGCGTGGCTTCCACAGAAATAAGAGAAGGTGGAACTCCTTCAGTAAGTTCATTTTTAACCACTGCTTCAATAAATCCTAACATGGTGTTAACAACTGATTCTGCCAAAAAATGACCAGAAGCAGTTTTGAATTCAACAGAAGGCTTATGAGTATCATGGGCAACGAAAGAGAAATTGAGTGGAATAAAGATAGCATTATCGCTCTGTTGAAAATCTTCATATTCTGATTCGATTTTGATTTCTACTTCGGAATGGTTTTGGTAATAATCAATGATAAAATCAATAGCTATAGTACTGATACAATAAGTAGAGTTAGTTTGAACATAGCTATCATGATTAACAATAGTTACTTCGATAGTATTTTGTTGCATTAGAAAAGTGGGAAGAAGTGTGATAATGATGATAAATAAAACAGGAGCAATAACTGTAGAAATCAAAGCTCTTTTACTCAAAGTAAGACGAATATCTTTTTTCAAGAGTTCTTTAAACTGAGAAGCCATCGGTATCACTTTTATCATCATTCTAACTTGAATGGTCATCTTTTTTCTTAGGAAATCTAAATCTCGACCAAAGGCTAGAACGTTTAGTTATTGGCTCTTTAGATGAGCCATTGCCCTTTACTTTAAACGCTTTAATAACAGCATCCTCAAAAGTTCCTTTCTGGGAGAAAGAAGCAATTAATTCATCTTTATCACCTAGAAAAATCAACTCACCTTTCTTCAAAATGCCACAACGATCAGCTAAATGTTCAAGGTCTGAAGTAATATGACTGGACATAATGATAGTTTTACCTTGCTTAGCTAATCTTTCGATTATTTCTCGAGTTTTAGCAGCTCGAGCAATGTCAAGCCCAGAAGTGGGTTCGTCCAAGATAATTGCCTTGTAGTGACCAGTAATAGCTCTTACTAAGCAAACAGCTCTTTTCTCACCTCCTGATAGTTTACCAAATTTTCTATCTGAAAAATCACGAAGATCAAGTTCATCAAGATAATTGTACATCATTTGTTCAAATTCAGGACCTTTATATCCTGCAAGAGAAGCAAAAAAGATGATATTTTCTTTAACAGTTAAGTGAGCATATCCAGCATTTTCTTGAGGTAAAACACCAAGTTTACCTCTAACTAACTCAGGGCGATTAGAAATTTCTTCACCATTGATTTTAATGAAACCGGAAGTAGGTTTGAACAGACCAGTCAGCATTCGGATGGTAGTGGTTTTTCCTGCGCCATTGGGTCCTAATAAAGCAAAAATTTCACCGGATTTAATTGAAAAGCTAATATCAGATACGGCTTCAAAACCGTTGAACCTTTTCTTAAGATTACTTATTTCAATGAAATCCTTCATTATGGTCACTTTGTCAAACAACACTTAAAGATTATCATTTTAAAACATACACTAGCTTTCAGCGAACAGTTAATCGTTAAAAGAGTGATAGTTTTTAGTTGATTTGAAATCGAGCTTTTAGTTACAATTGAAATAGCAAAAGAGCAAAAGAGCAAAAGAGCAAAATAATCTTATTTCATGGACCAATCCAAAGAAGTAAGGTAGCAAGAGGAGAACCAATCGTAATCCACATCAAGTAACCGATTAGCATAAACAATATTCCGGGTGGTTGAAGTCTAACCCAAAGAGATTTTTTATCGGTTTCAACTGCTTTTTCAAATATTTCTTTTCTAAGTTTTGAAAACTCTTCCCTTCGAATAGTTAGGTCAAGTTCTTCCTCTTCCTCCGGCATAAATAGGGAAAGCTTAATTATCCACTCGTTTGTTTCTTCATCGAATTGTTCCACAAAGTCAACATTAGTAACGGCTTCAATGGATGCTTGATCAACTTTGATACAAGACATCAGTAAAGCAAATTTATCAGAGAGAGTAAGGTTTGGTTGCTCAAAAAGAGCATATTTGAAAGAGCTAATGATCCCTCCAATAATTAAAGAAAAGGCAAAGAGTAGTAAAACTATCAGAAAATTGAAAAGAATAAAAAGTATGGGTGGAAAATGATCGTAAAGGTAGTTAGAAGTATCAATCAACAATATACCAACACTGGGGGAAGAAACAGAAAGGGCAATAATAGCTTTTGAATCAGCTCCACCCCAAGCACCAATAGCAAACATTGTTATACCGATGAAAGAACCGATGAAGACATTACCTAAAACAAAGAGAGTATGAGGATCATCAATTATAAAATATAAGATAAGCAATCCAAAACCACCTAGAATCTGAAAAAGCCAAAGTTTGTTAGGTACCTCTCTATCCCGCCAATCGAAAAATGAACCTATTATCAAACAGATAAGTGAAAAGATTGCTTGAATAACGATGATTAAACTACTCATAAAGTTGTTTAACCTTAGCGATTAATAATTAATTCGGTAAAGAAAGAATATATCAGTAAATAAGTGCTTATTTGCTTGAATAATCGGCACAGAGAGTGTTCTATTTGAAAAGAGAACAAAAACAAATCATTTTTGTTTTAGGTTTTTTTTAGGTTTTTTTTAGGTTTTTTTTAGGTTTTTTTTAGGTTATGGCGAAAGCTTTTAGATTATGTTAAAATAACTTTTCTTGATATTATGTATAACACGATGATGAGTGGTGGTTCATCTTCTGAATCTCTTGCTAAGTTTGGCATTGGTAAATTCGATGAAGCACTCGGTGGTGGAATTCCTCGAGGAAGCGTGATTCTCTTAGAAGACGAAATAGGCACCGAAGCAACCCCTTTCGCTGTACAGTTCCTGCATAACGGATTAGTTTCAGGAGATTACTCTTATATTTTAACTACAGAAAACATTCTTTCATATTATGATAATTTGCTTTCAAGTTTTGGTTCCAATCCACAAATGCATCTTCGAACAGGTAGATTACGATACATAGATGGTTTTTCAGCTCCATATGGTTTTACCCATGATCTAGATGTTACTGAGGGAATAGAACCAATTAGAGATGTTTCTCAACCAAGAGTAGTAAATGAAGCAATAAGAAGATCACTACTTCATATCAGAGACCAAAGTGTAGGAATAAGAGGAATGATAGATACACTATCTTCAATTATTCATATAGGTGAGACAAGAGCTGTATATTCATTGCTTCTACATCATCTAGCAACCACCAAAAACTCTCGAGGGGTTACATTGATGATCTTACATGCAGATGCACATGATGAAACATTAGTACGTTCAATTGAACACATGTGTGATGGCGTAATCAAAATATCATTACCCGAACAAGCTGAAGGAGAAAATATACAAGAAGTAACTGTTGTGAAGATGAAAGGACGACCAGAATCATCCAATATTAAACTTAAGTTTACTTATTCATCGGGTAAAATAGTTCCTATCTACGATTAATGTGGTGAAATTCAAATGTCAGAAGATGCTGTTTCAAGTGGAAGACAATCGGCGTATGCCAGAGTGTTAGCTTATAGTGAAAAACCTCAGCTTATTTTTACAATAAACTTAAGCATATTCATAGTTCTAATTATTTTCAGAAGTACAATGGCTTACTTGTTCTTAACGAAATCAAATGATTCGTATGAATCTGGAAACTCTGGAGCAATAGCATTATTTTTCATATATTTGATAGTGATCTTCTTTTATCTAATGATGATAATAACCTATCTAGATATGGCAGTACATTTGGAGATGTTAGTAGATAGGAAAACTTTCTTCGGGGCATTTCTGATTTTCACGGGTATATTCTCGCTAATAGTGGTCACTTTCTTAGCAGAGAGTCTTTTCCCAAAAGATGAGGCAAATCAAATCTCGATTCTATTGTTCATAGACGTTTTTCTAGGAGTGGGCTTTACTGGATACTTTTTAGCACTAGATCGCCCGAAAGAATTTGGACAGGATACTTGGGTTCAAAAAATGACCAAAGTAAGAACAAGACTAAAGGATAAACGATTAATGGAGTTTCCGATAGAAAACTCAATAGAGAGAGGACTAAGATGGATCTATTACGCTCAAAGCAAAAACGGTATTTGGGGAAACAAAAACCCACTTTTCGAAACATCAAGAGTATTGATCATGTTCAAAAGATTAGAAAAACAAGTAGATCACACTTGGGCAAGTATAGAGGGACCAAACGCTCCAATGAGATCACTAGAAGAAGCAGTATTTACGCTAAAGGAATCACTTAGAATACTAGAACCACAACCAACTTTTGAAAGATTATCTGGAACAGTGGCAGTGGGACAATATGATCAATCAGAAATAGATAATATGGTATTAACAATAGAAGATTGGAAAACAAATACCTTTGATGAGATGTCAGAATGGGATCTTATTCGCGAAATGGAAGAATACAATCCAATGAACATTTTGGAGACGACTCCCAAGCTTTTCCCACAGACAATTATCTCCTATCTCTCAAAGAATAGACCAACAATAAGAGTGTTAGCTGATATACTGAATAGCGCAGCTGGAGTATTGGTAAGACGATCCCAATCATCATTCTCTTTCGGTACAGAAAGTGATCTACATCCGCTTATGGCAGCTTTACTAACTAATACTTTAAGCGATATGAACGTTTCATTTTCAAACCTTGATGGAATAAAAGTAATTCTGAAAAACTCACAGAACTTAGAGGGCGGGTGGTCTATGAAAACAGGAGGAATCGACGATAAGAGTTATCACGATGTTTTCACGACTGCAGAATGCTTAAAATCAATAATCTACCAGGAAACGATGGACGGTCTTGAAATGAAGCTAGGAACAAATTATTTACTGGCTATGCAAGACACAGACGGTTCATGGGGCAAATCGATCATTGATACTTGCTCAGCAATAGAGGCATTGTTCAGGATCAAGAAAAGAACGATCTTGGCACCAATATAATAGAATTTGATTTCTAGGATTAACAATTCCAAATTAATTTTTGTTAAGCAACTTAGTTATTGTTAGTTGCTTTCTGTACTTTATAGTCTTAAACTACTTAATTGGATTGTTTATTTAAGTTTGAAAATTTCATCAAAAGAGGAAAAAAATCTATAATACACTAAAAAATGCCTAAAAACCATCTAGTACTCACAAGCTTTTAAAAGAAGAAAAAATATATGAACGTAAAAGAAGAAATATAACTAAGTATGTTAAATATATTATTAGGTATCAGATTTTTGTAATCTTGAGGTGATACAAATATCAATTGAAAATTATCTTGGCTCCGTATTAAAAGGTGAAAAACCTTCATCCTCCATAGATGAACTAGCTAAAACTATAGAAAATATAGGGGGATATATGATCAAACAATCTGAAGGCATAGAGGAAAGGCTAAGAAAAGCAGCCTCAAGGTTGGGAGAACTAGAAGAAGATTTTGAACAAATTATAGAAGCAATAGCTTTAGCAGAACCAGAACCGGCACCTGCACCTGCTGCCCCCACACCCAGTGCACCCAGTGCACCAAGCGTCGGTGGACCAAGTTCCCCTGGAATGCCTACTGCACCAGATCTTGGGGGATCCGCACCAGTAAGTGCAGCTCCTTCAGCACCAAGCGTAGGTGGAGCACCTGGAGCATCAGATTTACAAAGTGCCTTATCTGGTCTAAAGGCACCGGATGTGGCACCTTCGGCCGGACCAAGTGCAGGTCCATCAGGCGGTGGAGGACCAATGTCACAGATGCAAGAGCTGAAGAATGCTTTTTCAGGATCAGGCGATCAATCCCATCTAGCAGCTGCACCTCCAAGAAGAGATTCAGGTGAAGAAAGCGCTGCACCCCAAAGTATGCAAAGTGAGATAATGGGTGTTCTTTCAAGAAGAAGAGACAGAAAGAGTGAAGAGGAAGAAATTGACCCAGAAGAAGCAAGTGGTGTCTATAAATCTCCAGTAAGAGGTTTGAGCCAGCAACCCGCCTATAAATCCATCCTTAAGCCCGTAGGTTCTGAATACGAAGAGGTTGATGAAGTAGAAGCTGTTTCTGCAGTAACTGAAAAGCCAAAGACTAAGAAAGCTAAAGCAGAAAGTCCGGTTAAGAAGAAGAAATTAGCAGGAACGACAACTAATATTGCTGATCTTGCAGCAAAACGTTTTAGCCAACTACTATCCGGCAAAAAGATACAATCTGATGAGGAATTAGATGAAGAGGAAGCGGTTGACCCAGTAGAAGAACTTGATCAGATGGAAATAATTCAGAAGAAGGTAGCTGAGGTAAAGGATGCTTTTTCAGCGGCTTTTACAAAAGGAATGAATGCACAAAAAGGAAAAGCAAAACCTGAAGAACCAGCTATTGAAGAAGAAAAACCAGAAGTGAAAGCAGAAAAAACCAAAGTAGAACCAAAGCCTCCTAAGAAAGAACCTGCTAAGAAACCTGCTAAAGCACCTGCTAAACCTAAGAAGAAACCAGCTGAGAAAAAAACCAAAGCTAAGAAAGGTGGATCTAAAGTTGATCTTCAATCAAGGTTGAAAGGGGCTTTCAAAGACAAGAAAAAGTAAAAAATGAATTGAGCCAAAAACCTTCATTGTCTTTTTTGCAATTTTCACAATTTTTTATAGAGGATAACTAAGTGAAATCTTTTCTATTCGTCTTTAGGACGCGGAAAAGTTATTTTTTTAATTTTATCCCAGTCAAGGGAATGAATAAATTGATTGATTTCTTGAGTATATTCAACCATATCATAAAGCTCTGCTCTTGTTTCCGGTTTGTTGGGGACAGCTAAACAGCATTGACCTGGAAGTTTGTTGAGTTCAAAAGTTTCAATCTTCTGAGAGATTTTGATAACTTCATCTTTATTCATGGCAATCAATGGACGAATAATAGGGATGGTTTGAAGAGCATCAGTGGTAGCATAGAGATTTCTTACAGTCTGGCTTGCTTGCTCTCCAATAATTTCACCGGAAACAATGACATCAGCTTTTAGATGATGAGCAAGAAGCTCTGCTTTTCTATACATTTCTCGATGACAATAAACACAAGTAAGCTTATCGGGAGCAACTGACTTAATTCGATCAAGATCATCCCCGTGAGGCATGATGTAACCAACCTTGAAATTATCAGTAAGTTCATGCAATCGGTCCATTGTTCTAAGAGCTCTTTCCGTTGTAAGTTCATCAGCATAATGATTAGAATCGTAGTACAAACCTATTACTTCATATCCTTTTTTAGCCATAAGATAAGCTGCAACTGGAGAGTCAATCCCACCTGAAATTAAAGCAATGGCTTTCATTAAAAAAAAATGGAAGTGATCGTTTATTTGACTATCCAAATAAGAGATCCGTTCTTCGAAACTTATCTAAACTTGTGTTTATACATTTTGTTCAATGTTCGATTCCTGCATCATTGACGAGCACTGAGAAACCATCAAGGGTTGCTCTGTAACCTCTCGTCTCAGACAAGCGTTTAAACTCTCCGAGGAACTCCCGGCGAGGTGGAGGAGATTGAGTGAAGCATTGAAGTCACGATCAACTTTGAGACCACAAGTCTCACAGATAAAAAGTCTATCTGAGAGGTTGAGATCTTTTTTAATTGTTCCACAAGCAGAACACATTTTACTGCTCGGGAAGAAGCGATCAGCATAAAGAATCCGAGAACCATACCATTGTGTCTTGTATTCTAT
>DAOWED010000205.1 GCA_030638685.1 Candidatus Heimdallarchaeota archaeon
AATTCTTGCGAACACCTTCTTACTAAAATTATCAAGCGTAATTAAGCTCATAATTCTAAAATAAGGTATTGCTGCCTTAACCTTTCTTTTAAATTGTTTTTATTTTTTGTGACTGTTTTTTTGATTCTTGATGTATACTTTCATCTTGCTGTTTCTTATTGGTAAAATACGAAGATTATTAATTGTGAAATGACTTTATTATTTCATGGTTAAACAAGCTTTAGGTTCTACTGATACCGATTCTTCAAAAGGGGCTCTTACTCATTATCGTTTAAGCATTCTTCTTTTCTTTGTCTTTATTTTTTACCTGTTCTATATCACGATTAAACCCATGCTTTCAGGCTTGATCCTTGGTTTTGGTCTTTCTTATGCTTGTTTACCTATCAGCCGTCGCCTTGAGTCAAGGATTGAAAGCAAAACCTGGCGTGCTACTGCAGTTATGGCTTTGATCTTAATTCCGATTTTTCTTGTTGCCGGCTTAGTTATTGTGACTACTTATGATTTACATAATGATGTTACCTTACATGGTGCATTAGACCCTGAAGTAGCCACTAAAGCAGAAGATCTTTTGGATGGAATTGGTGTTAATATTAATGCTACTGAAGCCTACGAAAAAATAGAACAAACCTTGTCAAACTTAGCATTTACCTTTGTAAGAGATTCTCTTTATCTTCTTTCGATTTTTACAATTTTTCTTGTAGTTTTCTTCTTCCTTTTACGTGATGGTGAAGAATATGTTAATATTCTAAGTGAAGCTATCCCTGCTTCTCTTCGAAGTGCCTACGATGAATTTCATACTAATCTTACTGAAGTGCTGGATGGTCTTATTTATTCTGTAGTGTTAAGCTCCTTAATCGAAGGTTTCGTTGCTTTCTTTCTCTTCTGGATTTTTGGCTTCTCTGTTCCCATGTCGTTCTTATTAGCTTTAATGATATTTCTAACAGCCCTTCTCCCAATTTTAGGTACTCCTATGATTTTTCTTCCAGCAACCTTTGTAGTAGGCATCATACATGGCTCATTCGTAGCTGTGATATTCTTAATCCTTTCAACAATTCTATTATTCATTATTCCAAACTTTTTCCTTTCACCTTATTTGGCAACCAAATACGGAAAAGTGCACGTTCTGTTACCATTATTAGCTTTTATTGCAGGACCATTTGCGTTCGGTGGAGTTTTAGGATTCGTTTTGGGTCCGTTAATCATTTCCTTCTCTGTAGCTGCTATAAGAACAATTTCAGAATCACCTGAAATTATCTGGGGCAAAGAATATTACCCTTCTAAATTTACAAAATTCAGAAGCTTATGGAAAGAAGAATCAAGTGGATCAAACATGTTCCATGGACTTGAAGAAGAGTGATTTCAATTGCCCGCTAGACAATCAATAAAAGCATAGAAACAATAGTATTTCTGGTAAACAGTTATTTTAGCATGTTAAGAACAATATTTGACATAGAAAAAATTGAGCTAGTAAAAAAGGTTATTTTAAGGTTTAAGGCGGTGTTTGGACAATCAAATATAAAAAAAATTGGGCAAACATTTATATACATGATCAAATCTAAAAACATTAGTCTGAAAGGACTAAAGGTTATGGGTCATCGTTCACCTAAGTTTGGAAGGTGCAATGAGGAATGTGGGCAATAAGAACATTTCTAGAAAAAAGGTGGCGAGGAAAAACTCATTTCCCACTGTAATGAGGAAAGAGAATGTCAAATAATGTAAATACTAGGGTAGAAAAGCTGGTGTGTCCAGATTGTAATAGTGATCAGATAATGATGGATACAGCAAGAGGTGAAAACATCTGCACTAATTGCGGGACAGTAATTGAAAGTCACTTAATTTCAGAAAGTCCAGAATGGAGAGCTTTTACGTCAGAAGAAAGGGGCAAAAGGTCAAGAGTTGGAGGACCGACAACATATACTATACACGATAAAGGGCTGTCAACACAGATAGGATGGGAAGATAGGGATGTGTATGGTAAAAAACTTACTCCTTCTCAAAGAGCACAAATTTATCGTTTACGAAAATGGCACATTCGAACTAGGGTTCATAGTCCTGTAGATCGTAATCTTGCGTATGCCATGTCTGAACTTGATAGGCTAGCAAGTCAGTTAGGTATTCCTAGATCTGTTAAGGAAACAGCTTCTGTAATTTACAGATCAGCTATTGATAAAAGGCTTATCAGAGGCAGATCAATAGAAGCAATGATAGCTGCGGCATGTTATGCAGCAGCAAGAATGAGAAGGGTTCCAAGAACATTAGATGAAATCGCTCAGAATTCCAGGATTACCAAAAAGGAGCTGGGAAGATGCTATCGGTTAATCATTTACGAATTAGCTATTAAAATTCCTCTTGCCAATCCTACTGATTACATAGTTCGTTTTTCAGCTGAATTAAGATTATCCGGGACCACATCAAGAAGAGCTATTTAATTAATTAGGCTAGCAAAAGCAGCAGGTCTTACTGCTGGCAAAGATCCTACTGGTTTAGCAGCTGCTTCCATCTATATCTCCGGAATTCTTGAAGGAGAAAGAAGAACCCAAAGAGAGATAGCTGAAACAGCAACTGTAACAGAAGTGACAGTTAGAAACAGATACAAAGAATTGGTTAGAAAACTGGAGATAGAGATAGCTATCTAAAAATTACTTGTCAATTTTTCATTTTTTTCTGCTCTGTTTTTTCAAAAGAATTGAGAGTAGAGATAAACTAAAAAAGTTCAACTCCATTTGAGATTGAGTTCTATGTTAAATGATTCTCAAGATGAAAATGAACTATCCTTTATTCATCGTCTTCTTCTTTCATTAGATGAGATATTAGTTTCCACCTTTTTTCAGGCTCAAGGTGATAAAAGTTATTCCGGCAAAATTAATCGACTGGGTCATGAATCATCCAACTTAGATTTAATCATGGAAGAGAAAATAATTGATTTTTTTAAAGATAAAGCCTTTCCATGCATAATTATTTCAGAAGAAATAGGTGTGATTGAACTAGTGGAAAAACCGGTTTATTTTGTAATCATTGACCCTGTTGATGGTTCTACCAACGCTTCTATGGATATCCCACTTGTAGCTACAGGTATTAGTATTGGTAAAATAGAAGAAGATTCATCTTTCAGATTGTCTCAAGTATTGGTTTCTTTCGTAAGAAGTTATTTTACTAACGAGTTATTCTTCAGCTCATCTCAAATAACAACTAAGAATGGGCAACCAGTAAAAACAAGTGAAGAAACCACTCTGAAAGAAGCAATTATTAGTATAGATCTCTATTTTTCTGATCTTGAGAAACTAAATAAGTGTGTTCCAATAATGCATCAAGCTAAAGGTGTCAGACGTTTTGGTGCAAATCTAATTGATATGGCATATGTTTCTTCAGGACAATTAGATGCTATGCTTGATTTACGAGGAATTACTTCTTCAGTACATATCAGTGGACTCCACTTGATTAAATGTTCTGGAGGAAGAATAACTAATCAAGAGGGGGAAACGGAAGATTTTGAAATAGGAATAGATCGAACAATCTCTTTTGTTGCCTCAAGATCACAAAAACTAAATGATGAAATTCTTGAGTTCTGGAAAAAAGAAGTTGATAAATAAAAATAAAGAAATACAAAAAATAAAAAAAATAAAAAACTAAAGAAATTAAAAAATTTACTGAAACTATTCTGCTTCTGGAGTAGTTTCTTCATCAATTCCTTCGTCTAAATCTTTAACTTGAGAAGCTTGAGCTTTTTGCTGAGCTTGGATATATTCGTTAATTGCTGATTGAACCACTTGGTTCCAGACTTGTGGGAGCCAATCTCTGATCGCTTTCTTGGCAGTTCTGGTTTTCAGATCAACCATCTTAAAGATCAAATCTTTTGTTTTATTGACATTTTGAGTCTGAGTTAACAGATTTTTAACAATTGGTTCATAGGTCTGATAATTTTCTTCGGTCAGTCCTTGTAGCTGAGGACCATAAGCAGCCAACATCCTTCTTTCATCAAGCATCTCACTTAATGCGACAAATTCTGATATTTCAGGAGAAAGCAAGATTCGGTCTCCCTCTTTTTGTTCTTCTTTTAAGGCTTCAATAAGCGTCATATACTCAATGTTTATTGCACTTATAACTTGATCAAAATCGGAAGCACCATTTAAGCTAAATTCTGCATCTGGATTAAGCAGTTCTGCTTTTATTGCTTCTGCCCTTTTGCCTATTTCATAATAGTCTTTATACCAATTAGTGAATTTGCTGTAATATCCTTCAGAGAGCTCTACGTTTCCTTTGATAACTCTTGCAGCGTTAAATCGGTCAGCTATTCTATCTACTACTTTTTCAAATCTCAGGATATCTGCACTTAGCAT
>DAOWED010000068.1 GCA_030638685.1 Candidatus Heimdallarchaeota archaeon
AAAGCAGCCAAAGTTCGCGAAAAACAGTTCACTAAAATTATGGACGTTAATAAAAATCTTTTGTCTATTATAGAGAAACGCGAAAAAGCTACTGAACATATAAGTCGACAGTATGAAGAAGGTATTAAAACTGATTACAACGGTAAAGCTAATGATTATGACATTGTAAACTTACATGTTATACTTGATCCTTTCTCATTGAAACGCCTTAAGAGGAAAACTAAAGTAATTACCCATGGTCATGTAACCCCTCAAGATATGAAAGGAGGAGTTATTGGACATCGATGGTATAATTGGGCTGCAAAAGCCTATTTAAGGTGGTACTATTCTCAAGCAGATCAGCTTGTTTCTCCATCATCTTTCGGGAAATCCTCATTACGTGAAATAGGTGTAACTGGTCCCATAGAAGTTATCAGTAATGGTATTAATCTTGCAAAATTTGCTGCCGATCCCTCAAGAAAGGGTCTTTTCAGAAAAGAATATAATCTTCCCGATTCAAAATTAATCGTTTCTATTGGTAGTTTGTTCCCCAGAAAGGGGCTTTTTGATGTTGTAAATCTTGCAAAAAAGATGCCGGATCATACTTTTGTATGGGTTGGCACTCCCTTATTTATTTATCACCCCTTCTTCTTAAAAGCACAAATGGGAAGTATTCCACCAAATATGCACTTTACTGGTTACTATCCTGGCTCTATTCTTGATGTTTACGCTGATGCCGACATTATTTTTTTCCCGACCTATGTTGAGAACCAAGGGATTCCAACACTAGAAGCAGCAGCATGCCAAGTACCTCTAGTTGTCAGAGATATTCCTGTGTTCAATGAATGGTTAACTCATGGAGAAAATTGTCTCATGGGAAGTTCATTAGAAGAGTATGAAAAAGTAATAATACAGTTACTTAACGATAATGAACTCTCTGAGAAGTTAACAACTAAAGCATTCTTTGACGTTCAACAACATAGTCATGAAAAAGCTTTATCAAAAATAATCACTCTTTATGAGAAAGTTCTTTCAGACAATTGAAATGTCAATTATTGATTAGTCAATGAGCGCTGAATTAATTGAGTTTTTAAAAAAGCAAAAAAAATGACTTTTTAAATGAAATAATTAAAATTAAGAGGTAATAAGGTTTCAAAGAAGAGAAAAAACGGTAACCAATCCGTTTCGAAAATTACTACCAACCATTAAATTAATCAACAAGGATGTAATAATCTAACTATGAAACGAGGTTTAATCTTAGGAAACTGTAATATCAAAGATATAAGTGATGTTATCCCTAGTCTTCGAGCCATTCCCCATATACTTGAAGTGAATACGCTAGATGGAAACCCTTACGAATTTAGTTGTGAGGTGCAAGCACCTGATCAGAGTTCTTTTCATTCTTCTCTTTATGAAATCAGGAACCTTGACTTAGTAACCTCCACATCTACTATGATATCTATCAAGGACGCTATTCGAGAAAAGACTCCTTTAACCGAAACCAACAATGGATTAGTAATGATTAATTGTGAATTAGGTAGAGAAGATGAAATTATTGAGAAACTAAGTGGAATGGGTGAAGTAGTTTTTATAGAAGCAATATACGGTATATATGATTTATTTGCTAAAATTGAATCTTCAGACTATCAGAAGATGACTGAGTTTTCTCAGAAGATAGGAAGGATGGATCATATAGCAAAATCATTCTTAATTCCAATTAAAGAGTAATGAAAAACAAGTCACAGTTTTTCATCGTCCTTTATCGCAATAGCAAAGAGATTCTTAAACGATTCGATAAAAAATAATAGTTTTTCTTTGTATTTTCTTTATACCTTAGTTACAAGTTTATATTATTTTTTCTTCTTACTTAATCGTTCATTATACTCTTTAAGTTGTTCATACCACGCATCTTCTATAAGCGTAACACTTTGCTCCCAAGAACGGGATTCTAGTATAGTTCTGTTGTTTGATGTCATTTCTAGACGTTTCTCATCAGTTAAATTCATCATTTTATCAATTGCTGAAATAACTTCTTTTACATCTCTTACATCATAAACGAAGAAAGCATTTTCTCCTTCTTGAAATTCTTTACAGTGCTGAAAGCCTGACATAATGCAAGGGAGACCAGTTGCCATAGCTTCAAGAACAGTGAAACTAGTACTTTCATGAAGACTTGGCATGATGAAGAAGTCACCTAAACGATAATAATCTGCAAGTTCTTCTTCAAGGATCCAATCAGTATAAATTATTCGTCCATTTGATTCCTCAGCTACTTTTGTGAATTCATCCTTAAGAATCCCTCTGCCTCCAAAAACAACATAAAAATCATCATATTTTTTGATAGTCTCTTTTACTGCTTTAATTATAACATCCGCATTTTTCTCAGGAGAAATTCTTCCTATAAAGAGACCAACTTTGGCATCCTGTGGAATCCCATGTCTTTCTCTTAGGTGAGGAGAGGTACCTGGTTTGAAGCGATCTAAATCTATTGCAAAAGGAATTCTTACAATTTTATCAATAGGTGTTTTAAACCTAAGTATTTTGCTAGAAAATCTGTTTGTTGCAGCAAAGAACTGATCCACTGATTTATAGAAGATACTGATAAATTGTTCAATTATTCCTCCTAAGATCCGAGCGAAAAAATCAGAACCTACTACTCCACTGATAACTCCAGTACTTATTAAAAGAGGTCTTTCATCATGATGACAGAAGAAGGAAGTTGGCTTTTTCAAGAGTTTAGCCATCCATAAACCAAATTGACCGAGAGGTAACACATCGTGAACAAAAACGATATCTGCGTCCTCTATTGCTTTTTTAAGTATCCAAGGGATGGGATAGCTAATATGGTAATCCACTATAGGTCTTGGAATAGCTGGTACTTCATAATATGTTACGCCCTCATAACGGTACGGATTAGGCCCACCGGATGGAAATTTTGGAATTAGCATAGTAATTTTATGTCCACGCTCTAATAGAGGACCTCTCACTCCATCCAAGAATCTTACAACACCATCGCTCTTAGGATGATCTGTATCCGTAATAAATGTTATTTTTAACCGTTTTCTCATTTTTAATCACTTTAACCCGAATTAGCTAGCAACTAATCATTTTACTGATTCAGCTGTAATCTTAACTTAGTAGGATACTTGTGAGCCTTTTATTAGACTATTTTAATTATTTCGTAGCTTGAGTTTTAACGAAACGAAGTTATATCGAAACGACCTAAATAATAACTTTTTGCAGAAGAAAAAATAATAGTTAATAAACAAAATCAATCTTTTTGACATTTAAACTGGGCTTTCTATCATCTTTTCAATAAGATTTGTGACATTTACCCAAGAAAAATCGCTTTTTAACACTTTTTGCCATTTTTTAGCCTCATTTTTTAAACTATCAAGGTTTTCTAACATGTAAGACAGTTTTGCAGCTAATTCATCCACTTCTTTTGATCTAAAAAGCCATTTTTTAGGAAGCATTGTGGGAATTTCACCCACAGCGGAGGCGCACACGGGAATACCCATACTGATTGCTTCTAAGATTATTGTGGGTGCACCTTCCCAATAAGAAGGTAAGCAAACTAAGTCAAGCTGATCATAAAACTCTTTGATTCTTGTATGAGGGATTGTTCTATGAAAGTAAATTCGGTCACTTTTCTTCGCTTTTTGCTGTAGTTTGGAAGCTAAGCTTCCTGAACCTACTATATGAAGTTCTACTCCATTAGGTTTTAATTGACAGAAAGCTTCAACTAAGTCATTTACTCCTTTCCATGTCTCCAAATCACCAATATAACCTATTTTTATTGGTCCTTCTTTAGATTGATTTTCATCTCTAGAGAAAGATTGCCACTCAATAGCATTGGGGATATACACTCCAGAGCATCCAAATTGTTTTTCCAGAATTTTCAAGTCGGGTCTTGAAACACTTCCAATCCAATCCGAACCCTTAAGCAAGCGTTTCATTATTATCTGATCAAAAGTTTTCTTCACGAATGACTGAATAAAACTTGTTCCCACATCAGGTAGTCCCACTCCTCCGTGAAGTTGAAGTAAAAGAGGTATTTTATTCCATTTTTTTGCAAGTATAGCTTGCCAAGAAGAAAAATAAATTGAGCTATGCACATGTACAAGTTGGTAATCATCGCGTGATAATTTTTTCAAGGCGGGAAAAAGATATGAAAAAGGATTAATGTTCCACATATCAAATAATATTGGATATAGTTGATAGGTTATATTCTCATGAACACTCACTTTAGATTTTGTTCCTCTTCTAAAGCCCCCAATTACTGTAACTTCATGTCCTTTTTCTGCTAACTTTTCTGAAAGTTTGGAAGCATATAATACTGTTCCACTAGGTTCATCTAAACTAACAAGAGGTAGAACTTCAACTATATGCATTATTTATCACTAGCTAACTTCACTTAAAAGTAGATTTGTCTCTGAAAACTTATCTCGGGATTGTAGTCTTATTCAATAATTTCTTCATAAGCTATATACTTGCTACTTTCTAAGCTTAGATTATTCTATCTCTTCTGAAACGTTTGGTATCATAAATTGAATAGAATCAGGCACAAAAGTTATTCTATGCGGAGAAAAACCAACAACTTCACCATCAGCCTCTACCGGCATTTTATCTTCTGATGAAAATTCAATTGTTTTAGCTTTTAGAAAATCCACTTTAGAATGACCCACATGTTTACCTTTAGGTAGCTTTGATAGAAGCCTAATCATTTGAAACTTACCCAAGTCTCGAGCTATTAGAACTGAAAATTCTTCTTTATCAATTGGTGTTTCATCAGGAAAGATATTCAATCCGGCTCCTGTGGCTTGACCTAGTCCTACTGATGACAAAACAAGATTTACTTCTCTCTCTTCACCATCAAAGGTCATCTTGACATCTACATTCTTCCATTTTCTTATTTCCTTAAGTGCCAACCAGATATACTTTTTCCTACCTTTTAGCCATTTTGCTTTTGTGTATGATGCATGCGCGATATATGCTGAAATACCGAAAGTACTGTTGTTAATATAACTTCTACTCTCTCCTTCATCCAAAAAATCTATTTTTCCAGTAGGCACGCTTACTGAATGCCCTTCTTTAAAAACCTCCAATGCCTCATCTAACTCTGTTGGAACAGGGATTGCTCTAATGTAATCATTCCCATTGCCTATGGATAGAATACCCACTTTGATATCTTCTTGGTCCGCCAGTATTACCCCATTAACCACGTGATGTAATGTTCCATCACCCCCTACGGCGATTATTTTTTTGAAATTGTCTTTTACTCCTTGTTCGGCAAGAGAAATTGCGTGTTCTGAATAATCTGTTGTTACTATATCCCAGTCTATCTCGGATTCTTTAAGCATAACTTCCAATTTTGAAAGAACTTTCTCGCCAGTATTATTGCCAGAAGTAGGGTTTAGAATGAATAATGAGGACATTATTTGTCTCTTATATTGGTTTTTTTTATATCTATCGGACAAATTCGTTTCTTTACATATTTTTATTAATATGGCTTATTTCCTTCAGAAAGGTTAGAAAAAATGGTTCGATTTGGCCTGAATGAGGAAAATTTCTTTGCAAAATTTATCTTAGATCTTCCTAGAGATAAAAAACAACTTTTTCTTTACCAATTTGGTGTTTATTCGATCATTTTAGGTGCCTTAATTCTCTATCTTTCATTAACGGGAGGCGAGCTTGAAGTTGTTGCTGATCAGTTAATGTTCGTTAGAAGAGGAAAAGTTATTCTTAGAGGAGATATCCCTTTTATTACAGCTATTGCCGGTCAATCAGCTCCCTTAAGTTATTATCTCTGGGTTATTCCTCTTTTGGTTTCTGATTTTACTGGCATATCTTATTCTGTTAGTTTCCGTCTTTTCTTCATCGCAGCTAATATAATTAACAGCTTTTTGATTTACTCCATAATAGAATCTCTAACTCAAGATCAAGATCATGAAAAAAACGAGGAAAACTTAACAACAACAAGTTCAAGATCAGTTTCAGCTTTATCAATCCCAGCTAAGCTCTCTCCCTTTCTTTCTGCACTTATTTTCTCATTAAATCCTTTCTCTATTGATTTGGCTATTTTTTGGGGATCAGATGAAACAATTGCGGCTCTCTTGATTCTTCTTCCTTGCTGGCTTTTAAGAAAAAGATTACCTTTTCTTGCAGCAGTTGTAATCGGCATAGGTGCTGGTATTAAATATTTCCCAGTTGTTTTATGCGCGATTTTTATCTTTAATGATCGTCCTCGTAACTTTTTATTGAGAGTTTTACTTAGTTTTATGGCTTTTGGATCAGTAGTTCTAGTTTACTTTCCTTTCTATTTCTGGGGTGATACTGAACGATTAGTAGATCAATTCAATCGCACAACTATTGAAGGAGGAAATCAAGGAGTTCTTACCATGCTAGCAAGAGTAGGATGGTTTGATATGGATGAACTTCCTACAATAGTTAGATGGGGATTTATTCTCCTAATCTGTACTATAATCGGGCTTATTATGCTAAAAAAAGAAATTGATGACCCTTACCTAGCTGCAGGTCCGTTCTTGATTATAGCATTGATCACTTACTCAAAATACCAGTTTTCATATATTTTAATGATAAATGTCTTTATCGTGCCTTACTTTCTACTTTCTTGGAAAAATATAGTAGCTTATTTTGCTGTTTTCCTCACTATGGGGATTTTTTCTCTAGTTTTTGTAATGTATCATAATAATCTACTGTTATTGTTTATCAGCGTGATACATGCACTTAGCTTGCTTTTCTGGGTAGTATATCTCATTCATTTTGGAGATAGTCAAGCTAACAGAAACCGACATAAAATCATTTTAGCAAATGCGTAATGTTCTTCTTTCTTAATTTCAGTAATCTCTCTCTATCCTGCCTTGTTAGTATTCTGTAATAAATAACGATAATCATTACAGTATAAATCAGTAGAGAGAACAATAAACGTATGCCTATTCCTGTTTCAAGAATTGGAAATGTGACTAAGAGAAATAAAGTGTAGTAAAGAGTTATTTCTTGATTTTTCCTTGAAAAGATTTTTTCAGAGGTGTATTGCTTGGGAAAATAGACTCTCAACCTCAAGACGATTAAAAACAATAAAACTAGCCATGCCAATACAAATGATAGAGCTGCTCCTTCTGCTCCAAAGCTTTCTACAAGAACCCATGTTAAGATCAAAACAAAAATACCATAGATTAGTTCAATTAATATTAATATAGCTGGTTTTTCTATCCCAATTATAACTCCATCATGTAAAATGTCACCTATTCCAACAATCAAAGGTGCAAAGATAAAAAGAATTAAAAAAGCAGGTATTGCTGCCTTTCCTTCACCAAACAGAATAAATATCTCAGGAGCCCAAATCAATCCCCCTATGGAAATTAATATCTGGATAGAGATTGAATATTTTATTACGTTTGATATATTAGACCCAATGCTTGTTAGGCTACTAATTTGTGTTTTAAGTGTCGTTCTCGGCAATAAGGCATAATTAATAGATTGACTTATTTGAGCAGGAAGAGCTAAAAACTGAAGAGCAATTGTGTATAACCCCATTTCTGCATCCCCATAGAATTTTCCTATGATACCTAAAACTATCCAAGGAGGACCAAAGCGTACCAAAGCTATTACTCCAAAGGCAAGTGTTTCTTTTTCCAAGGTGAAGATATCTTTTGTTATTTTCTTACTAAGATTATTTTTCTTCCAGAGGTTAATAAAAAGCATAATTCCTCCACCAAGTGGATAAATCCCCAACGAATAAACAATGCCTTCAATACCCATAGTAAGACCTAAGAGTACTCCCACTACGGTACCTACTGTTTTGAATATTATCTGACTTAATGCAACTATTTGGATTTCGAGTAATGCCTGATGGATAACTGAAAGAACGGTGTAGAATGCCATGAAAACAAAATAAATAGAAGCAATCTGTATTATTTCTGATAAACGTTCTATACCTATAAAATGAGTGCCTAACCAAGGAGAACTGAACCAGAGTATCCCTCCAACCATGAAACTGTTTATTGCATTTACTAGTAAAATATTTCCTAATGAAAAAAGTTCCTTAGATGAATTGACTCTTTCACTGGCTAGTTGTCTAACAATTACTTTATCCAGACCAAATGGTCCCAAATTAATCCCTAAAATAACTGTGGCATTTGCAATTGCAAATAGACCAAAATCGTCTATTCCCACTATTGCGATATAAATTATTGTCTGGAGAAAAATTAAACCTATAGAATATCCCCGTGCAAGTAGAACTATTGATGATTGCTGAAAAAGTGATTTCTTTTGACCCGTAATTGATAGATCGGCTTCATCATTCATTCTAATTTCCTTATCCTTAACTTACTTAACTTATCCTTGACTTACCCTTAACTTACTTAACTTATCCTTAATGTTATTTTCAGACTATTCCTATTAACTATGATTTTTTAATTTAATCAGCATTTATTTGTCTAATACTTCCTCATTAATATCTGGAGCAATAAGATTTATTTTATGAGGTAATACAGTTACTCGAATCGGAGTATCTCCATAAACTTCCCCTTCTCCTTCTACAGGAACAGGTCTTTCTGTTTCTATTTCTAAAACTTTACCACTTAAATAATCAATTTTAGGATGCCCTAAATGCTTTCCTTTCGGCAATTTATTCAATAATTTGATAATTTCCATCTTACTTAGATCGTGCCCTATCAATATATTCATCTCATCCCTATCCCAAGGAGTAGTCTCTGGTAGCACTTTTAACCCGCCTCCGAAGCTTTCCCCAAAACCGAAGGCACATAAAACTATATTATACTCATATTCTTTTCCATCAATTCTAACGGTAGAGTTAAGATTTTTCCAACCCATCGCTTTTTTAATGGCAAGCCATTTGTATTTGAAACTTCCTTTTATCCATTTAGCTTCAGTATGAGCTGCTTTCCCTACAACTGCTGAAAAAGCACAATCTGCTACATTAATAAAACGGTTTTTTTGCCCCGTTTCTAACTGTTCTATCTCCCCTACCGGTACTTGTCTGACATTGCCTTTCTTTATTATCTCAAGCCCTTCTTCTAAATCATACGGCATCTGAGTAACTCTACCATAATCATTTCCATTTCCTATAGGTAGAAAAGCAAAATTGATTTCTGAATCCCCGATCCCATTAGCTACTTCATTTACTGTCCCATCTCCTCCAACTGCTACAACACAACTATAATTCTCCTCAATTGCTTGCTGCGTGAGCTCTATTGAATGACCAGCATAATCACTCAATGCTAAAGTATATTCTGGTAGATCATTTTTGGTAAGTAGTTCCTCGAGCGTTTTGTAGACTTTTTCCCCGCGACCATTTCTTGCAGCCGGGTTCACGATAAAGAAATATGACATAATAGTCACTTATTCAAAAGATATATCAATTGTTCGCTTTTCAGATTTTGATTAAAAATTGGTCATATTTCTTATTCTATAAATTCAAATAGATGTTTTAATGATATTAATATGACAGAAAATGGGAATTTGGAATCAACGAAAACAAAAATCGGCGTATAAACCACTACCGGACGATACGTATGATTCCAATTATTTCAAAATCAATTATGATAATAAGTATAAGACAGTGAGAGATCATACTAACAAAAGACAGGTTTTCAGTGCTGAAAAAATCATAGAAGAAATGATGAGTGTAGGAATTTCACTCTATAATGCCATTGATATACTTAAAGAGATTTCACCAGTCTTTCGCAGAGATATATCCACTAAAGTCATCCACAGAGCCATTTACCAAGCCCTTGTAAGAAGAAATAGTTCAAGTTCTGAGACTTTTCTCTGGGGAACAAAAAAGGCAATAACAATTATTGGAGAAGGTGGGTTTGAATATGATCTTTCCTTCAATGTTCTTCGTAGCCTTATTTTGGATACTTTATCCTATCAAGGCTGGGAACATTCTAAGAAAACCCTTAAGTTTGTAACAAATGAACTTTTCAGAATTACTCGCTCATTTAGAGCTTTTAAAATCAAAGAAGTAGTTATTCAAAACCTTATTCCTCTTATTTTTAGACAAGTAATTGGATTTAATCCATTTGATGTTGACCCGGTTCAATACTGTCATATTGCCCAGCAATACTTTGAAGACGCCCCTGTAAGAGTTCATTCCCAAGAAGAGATCATTGAGAAAGTAACAGACGCATATCTTGATGTTTGTAGATCAATTTTGGTTCCATTCAGATATCTTCCAGGACCTAATGTTCATAATACTTCAGCAATGCTCGTAAAGCTCGCAAAGGATAAACTCCACGAAGAAAAATACGTTACGCTTGATGAAAGACTGCTTTATGTTTCTGGTCAAACTTCTAATTTATTCGCTAAGGTTACTCAAAAACCCGAAACAATTTACGAGCATCGTAAACATTTGGAAGAACTAATTCAAGAGTTAATTGCTTACTCAGAAAGGATCAATACAGAATATAGTCTTCGGGCAATTCATATTCTTCATTATTCCGGAGTAGAATTATTCTCATGGCATGATGATTCTGAAAGCCACGACAACTTATTATTTGGAGCTGCAATGACAGGGATTCAAGGTTTACTTCAAGAAATATCATCAGGAGGCAAAACTAGAGTAATTGAACAGGAAAATAGTGTGATAACGATTGAGATTCGTAAAAGTTTCTATGTTATATTTATCGCTGATGTAAGGAGTAGTGGACTTATTTCCAAACATGGAAAAATAACTAGACTTATTGAAAAGGATCTTGGAGAAGAAATAAACAGTTTTACAGGAGTTACTACCGATCTGAATATCAAACTCCAACCTATTATTTCTGACTTTCTCTCTCAAATAGGAATAAAAGCCTCCTTCTAATTTTTGCAATTCACCTTCTTATAAGGAAGGTCGATGGCGCCTTAGGTTGATTTTATGAAATGAGTAAGTGTGAAAACTAGTGAAATATTGAGCTGAAAAAAAATACAAAATGAGGAATTATCTAACTTTTAAGACGAAAGAAAGAAGAGAAAGAAAACTGGTAAAAGTAGATGGCTGAAAAGTCTCACCACAACTTAAAATAAGAGTAGTATTCATAAAGAAACGATGAATTTCGGGCGTAAGACAAAAATAGTTGCTACATTAGGTCCAGCAACAGATACTCCAGAAAAGATAGAAGAGCTCTATAAAATAGGGTTGAACGTGGCAAGGCTAAACATGAGCCACGGAACTGCTGAAGAAATTACTAAAAAATTTGAGATGGTAAGAGAAGTTTCAGAAAAGATAGCTATTCTATTAGATATTTCTGGACCAAAGATTAGACTTGGACCCATGGAAAAACCAGTAGAACTAAGAAAAGGGGATGACTTTACACTTACCAGTGAAGACGTTGTAGGAAATGAAAAAAGAGCTGGGTTATCCTACCCTCAATTAGTTAAGGAGACATCTCCTGGAAACACTTTATTCATTAATGACGGACTTGTCCAGTTATCGGTTGTTTCAACAACAGAAACAGAAATTAAATGTGTTGTTGAATATGGAGGACCTATAAGCTCTAGAAAGGGAGTAAATACGCCTGGTATTCCAATAAAATTGGTTGTTCCAACAGAGAAGGATAAGAAAGACATTCTTGGAACATGTAAATTGGAACCGGACTATTATGCTGTTTCTTTTGTAAGAAAAGCGGATGACTTGAAAGCAGTACAAGATCTTATTTTAACAGAAGTAAATGAAGAAGTGCCTTTGATAAGCAAAATTGAACATCAAGATGCCTTGATAAATCTTACAACTATACTAAGAGAAAGTGCGGGGATAATGATTGCTAGAGGAGATTTAGGTGTGGAAATACCCCCGGAACAAGTACCTCTCCTACAAAAAGACCTCATACGTTCATGCAATGTGCTAGGAAAACCAGTTATTGTTGCTACCCAAATGTTAGAGTCCATGACTTTCTCACCTGCCCCAACTAGAGCAGAGGTTAGTGATGTTGCAAATGCTATTATTGATGGGTGTGATGCAGTAATGCTTTCTGCAGAGACAGCATCAGGAAAATATCCAAATGAAGCAGTAGGAATTCTTGATAGGATCGCAAGAGAAGTAGAATCCCATTTCGCGAAACCACAACTTGAAAGATTAACTGATGCAGATTGTCCACCTATTTATGAAGCAATTGGTCGATCGGCTGTTTCACTGGCTTATAATTTGAGAGTTGATGCAATAATTGCTACAACTCGTTCGGGTAAATCATGCGAGATGGTCTCAAAATTCAGACCTAATACACCAATACTAGGTTTTACACCTAACATTCAAACGCTTAGAAGGCTGCAATTAAACTGGGGAGTTTGCCCAAGCTCCTTGAAATATATCCCTAATACTGATCGAATGATAAATTCAGCTATAATTAAAGCAGTTGAGGATGAACTAATTAGTGACGATGCAGTAGTGGTAATTGTTGCGGGTACAACTCTAGGGCTTCCTTCTCCAACAAACTATATTCAAGTGCTAAATGTCGCTGAGATCATGAAAAATGAAAGAGCTAAAAAGGATTTTGACAAAATATTCTCGATGTATAGATGAGAAATGGTTCAATTAATATAATTGAACAATAAATAGACCAAATAGCTCGTAAGCTTTTTTTACTTGCAGTTTTCTTATAGACTAAGAACAACGAAGTGCATAATTATGGGCTTATTCTCAAAAGACAAAAAAATCAAAAGCAAAATTACTAGTTTAACTGACTTTCAATATTCTGGAAAAGCCAGAGTTGAAGAAGACGCTAATACGATAAAAGCTATATCATCCTCAGCTTCAACAACTCGGTTCGAAGTCTCAACACTTAAGGAAAAAGTACCTAGTTTTCCAATAATTTGTGTAGGAGGAGCTGCTTGTCGAGTTGGAGAACGTGTCAAATCACTTAACACCAACGAAAAACTTACATCATTATTTCTAATTGACACAGATGAGGCACTAAATCGTTCAGAGGTGAAGAATAAACTTGTTTTGAACTCTGGAAAACCTTTAAGTAACCATTTTACTCGAGGTCAAAGAGTTGTTAATGCTGAATCAGCAGCTATTCAATCCTTTTTAGATAATGGAGGAATTTCAAAGAGTGATCACTCAGAGATAGTTTTTGTTATTGTTTCTGCGGGAGGAACCGGATCAGGAGTAGGTCTTGGTGTAATTGATCATCTTTTATCAATCGGTAAAAGACCCGTACCAATAATGCTTCTTCCCTTCAGAGAAGAGTCGTCTAGACTGTTATTTAATTCAGCAACACTTCTTTATCACTGTACTTATGGTCCAAAATCAGTTAGTCGAAACCTTTTATCAATAATTATTGATCAAGAACTTTTTGCTAACTTGAATGCTAAAATCCCCTATTCCGAATTATTAGGCTTAGTTAACGACAGAATTGCCTCTGTTCTTCTTGATATTCTTCTCTTCCCACATCTTGAAGGCTCCGTCTTTCCCATTGATTACAGCGAATTTGTTAGTATTTTTTCCAATCTTAAAGGAGCTAGCTCAATGATCATGCTAGATGTTCCTTCTGATTTTGATTTTAAAAACGATTATAAACTAGCTTTACCTTTGAGTAATTCAATTACTGAGAAACCTTCAAAAGCTATCAGAGGCATGTTAGGAGTTCAAACGGCTCAAGGAAACGTCACCATTGAAAATTATCGAAACATGCTTAATTATTTCAATAACCATGATATTTTGGCTGTATTAGACGAAAATACTAAGCCCGAAGTAACTATGATAAGAGGTTTAATGTTAGGGTATGAAATGCCTGATAGAGTAGTCGAGATCTTTGATCATGCCAAAAACATCAGGTTGAAGGTTTTAAATTCAGAAGAAAAATTACGAAATGAAAACGCTTATGTTCCCAATATTGAGGGAATAGATGAAAATAATGATTATGAACCGTCTTCATTAGATGAGTAAGAAGGATGATACTAAATGAGCACTGAATTATCAATTTCTGATCTTCGAGAAAAAATAATCGATCTTCAGATAACTAAAACAAAATCATCGATAAGGTATCCCTTTGAGCGTACTATAGAAGAATCAGAAACAAAACTACCGAAAGGGATGGAACTTAAAAATATCAAAAGAGTAGAGCGATTGAAAAATCCACTTAAGAATTTCTTTCACTTACCTTCTGATATTCTCAACCTTCCATTCAGCGCAATTCTTCAGCAATCATGGGTGGTTTATCTCAAAATATCTTTAATGATGCTTTTCTTGCTAATTGCGCCTATAACGAGTTTCTCACTTGCAGTTTATGATCCAGATAAGGTATTTGTTTTCGTGATGCTTATTGTGTTTCTAGTTCTGGGTACCATAGGATCGCTATTTTACTTCAAATTTACACATTGGGCAATCTTTAGAATCATGAACA
>DAOWED010000103.1 GCA_030638685.1 Candidatus Heimdallarchaeota archaeon
TATCAGGATAGGCGAGAAGCAAAGTAGCATTGTCTGGAATTTGCATTGGACGTCTTGTTAAGTAACTATCATATTCTGACATGTCTCCCATGTAGAATATCCATGCTACTGCTTTATCAAGTGCGTCTTCTGTAATATCGACTGGGTAGGTTGCTGCTCCACCTAGTACAACTAGATTTACTAATACAGCGTTTCCTATCCCTGCTACTATATTCAGTTGCTCGATTGACTGATCTGTGATCATGTAATGCGGAGTAACTGTTTGAGACATCGTGTCTGCTGTAGCTAGAGGTGTACTTACCATAATAAGTATCACTGCTAGTGTCACCAAGCCAGAGGTCCCTTTTAGTAGTTGTTTTCTCATTTTAATTTTATCCTCCTAATTAATATTAATTAGATTGAAAAGTAATATCTTAAACTTAATTTGACAATTCTAGTATATATATCATTGTGAATGACCTTTTCCGCCCCATCCTAACTTTAAGCCTTCCTTTTGGCTTTTATCCGTTTTGATCAATTGCTTACCTTATTTAACTCCATTCAACTGTTTGTCAAATAATTGTTTGAAGAGCTTTAGAGTGACTTTTAAGCGTTTGTCCGTTTAATTATTCTTTCTTCCTTCGCTTGATGGCAATTGTAGCCACTACCACCGCAATTACAGTCATTTCTATGAATCCAAAACTTGCTTTTTCGTTATTTTCTGGTGATGTTTCATTATTTTCAGGCTCAGTGACATCTGTAGGGTCTATTATTGGTTCGCTTATATCGAAGCTTAGACTTCTTTTTGCTACTACTTTCTGTTTTCCATCATCTACCACTATTTTAATCATTATTTCGTCTTGGTCATTTGGTGGAATAAATTGATGTTCCCCAGTTGTTGAATTTGTGCTATAAACATTCACCCACTCCATTTCTGTGTCTGTTGAATAGCTTACATCAATTCTTAAGTCATCCATATCAGCATCGAATATTTCCCAGCTTACTAATGCCATATTTGTTTCACTTACATCTACCGTGAAAGAAGTTATTTCCGCTAATGAGTTGCTATATGTTACCAGTGGTTCACTGGCTAAATACATTATCATTTTATAAATTGCTTCTGATAACTCTATAACCTCACTTGGTGCAGGATTGAAAAAATCCCATATTCCATATGATAACCAATTTGTACCATTATAATAGGACGTATATTCTGGTCCTCTATATGTCTCTATGGTATATGCTTTCATTCCATATTCTGCATACATATAATCACCCCATTCCCCATTTACTGTATACATTCCTTGATCACCCCAGATTCCAAAATCTTGCGCGATTGAGTAATCATGGGCAATCTCTACTAATTGTTCAGCCACTGCGTGAAATTCTTCCTCATCTGGTGAAGGATCATTTGTATACCCCCACGGATAAATAACTGACTGTATTCCCGAATGAAGGCTTAATCCGAAGTTAAAATCGTGCATTTTTACAAAAAGATCCATTGCTTGTGATTCAAGCTCACTTAACGGCTCTGTACCTCTATAGACTAAACTATTTGGGTCATCGCTTGATCCGGGACCTATGAATTCCTTCGGATAGTTTCTGTTAAGATCCACTCCTCCGGGAATGTCTTCTCCGGCATATCCATCATGATCTAAATCTATTCCTTCCAGAAGAACTTTTTCGTCTGCATATATCCTGGAGATATAATTGTCACCATCTACATCACATACTTCTGCTTCATCATCGGTCCTTCCATCAAGGTCTCCATCAACGGGTCGACCATTTCTTCTTTGCCATGGGTTCTTGGTTAATAACTCTAATCCATCCGGGTTCAAAGTTGGGATAATATAGAGATTGGTTTTTTTCAGAAAATCAGTCATAAATGATGTTTTAATAATGTGTTCTAAGACTATCTGGTCTATTAAGTACAATATGTTTTCTACAGTTATTGCTTCTCTTGCATGGGTTTGACCTATTAGGAGAAATTCGGTTTTCCCTCCGGAATAGCTATGGTTTGATAATTCCAAGCACATGATTTCTCTCCCGTTAAAAGTTTGACCTATAGAATATGTTTTTGCCAACTCTGGTAATGACTTTGCCAGTAAATCCAATTTTCCCATTATTTCTGAATAATTATGATAGTGCCCCAATGAGCCACCCCATATGACTGGTTCATCTCCTTGTAAATCCCCAGGAGCATTATAATATTCATCCCACATCCACACATAATCATTTATGTATCGATTTACTTTATTCAAACTCTTTTCACCTCCCAAATTGCTTGATATTGAAGGCGTGATTGGTAAAATAATAAGTAACATTATAATTATCACTAAAACATTTACTTTCGGGATAGAGACCATATGTTTTTAAAAGCAGATTTTTCAGATAAAAACCTTTGTTAATCCGAAAAATAACAATTAAACCCTTATTATTAGGCTTAAGAGTTTTTAGTGTGAAAAAATTAAAGGGGGGGACAAGCTATTATTGAACTCAATTTACTTCCTAACTATTTTAGTGAAGTCGGATATTACTTGGGAACATTTGTCTTTTTATCTTATCTGCGTCCAGTGCTTGAGATCTTTGATCGTATTCTTTAAACGTTTCAGCGTATTTTGTTGTGATAGTTGTGTCTAAATCCTCTTTTGTTAGTTTTATGAGAACCTTATCTTCTTCTATCCTATCAATTGCTCCTTCAGGGAGAATAAAATCAACATCACTGATTAATTTAAGATCCTCGAGTAATTCTTCAAGCCAAGAACCACCTAACACTAATCCTGTTCCATAAGTACTGTCAAACAGCACATCTATTACTTTCCCACAGTTTTTAGAATCAGTTCCTACTATTTCTTTGGCCGAGAAATCAGCCATTTGAATTACGTTTGAAGGAATAGCATCTGGGTCTATCACCGTTCTCTTCAATTCATCTGTTTCTACATTTAATGTGATAATTTTAGTTCCTTTTCCAATCTTTTCTACATTATCCCAAGGTACAACTGGGTCGACATCAGGTTTAAGTTTGATTTTTTCTAAAAATTCAACAAACCGTGAATCACCCAATATGAGATGTTGGATCTGAACTTTATTATCTTCATATGTAAAAGTAAAGTCAATTACTCGCCCTACGTCGTTTCCGTTGACATCGTGCACTCTCATTCTTGAAAGTTGGCTGTATTTATATCCATGAAGTTTCTCCATATTTTACACCTTTTACTGTTATTCTGTGATTTTCCTAAAATTTAGGTTAAATTATTTATCGAGTTCTACATTAAAAAATTTGTCATTGAAATTTTTTCTTTTAAAGCGGGTATGGCTTCTGTATAAATTTTTCAATGATATGGTTTTCTTGAAGTTATCCTTATTTTTGACTGTGTTAATGCTTCTAGAAAAGTAATAGCATGATCTTTGTTTGAAAATCTATAAAGAACAGTTTGATCATTTGAAGTGATTTTAAAAACCTCGAAAAACTGAATGGTCGAAGCGCTCTTTTTCCAGAACTTCTTCCTTTCCTTATTAGCATTAGTTTCCTTGTTCTTCCGCATTTTGTCTTCAAGGATAACTGACATTTTATCTACTATCATTAGAGCTCCTTTTTCTGTTGTGACTTCTTGCTCCATTTCAAGATCCAAGTCTTTACTTACAGCTGTACTATGTTTTGTTGAATAATCAGCTAATAGGTCCTTATATGCATCAATTGGAATATACTGAACCTCAAAAATAGTATTCTGAAGATAAGCGAAGGGGATAGTTGGAGGAGGTTTAGCTATCGTTTTGAACAGTTTATCAACGACATTTAATCCTACTAGACTTAACCCTCGAGTCGCTATGGTACTAGCAATCTTTATTCCACTCGTTACCCCTGATACAACGGTTTTTTTTAGATTATCACTACTGCTTAGTTTATCTAGATACTCATCTGGTAACCATAATAAACCATAATTTCTGAAATAAACCAGAAGCCCTTTATTTATTGGAAGAAAACTATAATCTTTTTCCAGAACATCGAAATGTTCCATTAGAGGTGTTAGCCACTCTGTTATTTCTGGAATATCTGGTTTCGGTAATGCCAATTTATTTTTTCGTCGTAAAAAACTTAAAACCATTTTATCTCTCTTCTACACTTAATTTGATAATTATTACCTTATGAACCTTTTCAAAACAAATTAGATAAAACAACTATTTTTGAATAGAGTGAATTTTTTACAAATCAATTTCGATGAATTTATATTCTTAGTGTCTGTCTGTCATCTAATCATAATATTAATTGGTGGTAACAATTCATTTCATAATCGAACTCATCATAATCGAAGCGATGGCCTACACCGTCTTTATGATTGGAGGTTTTATTCATGCTCGAGGATATCCAAACTGGGCGGTTAGAAAATGGATTCATGTCGCTGGGCTTACTCTTTGGGCATTTGTATTTGTTCAATTTTCTCTTCTTGAAGTATTGATCCAAGTTATTGTTTTTTTTATTATTTTGATAATCCTGTCTGTAGTACCATCAATCAAGTTTACATTTTTCTATATATCAATTGGCAAACGAGAAGATGAATCAAGTATTGAAGCCTTTGCTAACCCTATTATTACTGGTTTAACTATTTTTACTATTTTGCTTTTTACTTCAGAAATGATTTTTCTAGCAGCTACATTATCTCTTGCATGGGGAGATGGTCTTGGTGAAATTATAGGTCGACCTTTTGGCAAGCATAAATATATTATTCCTTTCCATCCTCAAAACCTTACTAAATCCTTTGAAGGAAGTATTTCTGTTTTTATAGGTACAGTTCTAGGAATAAATTTTGCTCTTTTTGCCTATGGGAGCTTGAATGTTGAATTTTTCTTCATTTCCCTAATTACGGCTTTGATAGTTACTTTCTTTGAGGCTATTTATTTTCCAATCCTTTCAAAACTGATTGATAACGTCCTTGTTCCTCTAACTGCTGCATTGGGACTAGTTATTGGTAAGTTGTGTATCTGAATCATAATAAAGGATATTTGCTGTATATTAACAAAAATAAGGCCACCTCAGATTTAAAGGACTATTTCAAATTCAAACAAATATGAACATAGATTTATTAAGCTGTTTTACGTTAAGGAGAATAGAAAGCTAACTTATTTGATTATTTAGCTTCTAAAGATTAATTTGATAAAGAAAGGAGATAAGAAAGTGGCAAGTGCATATATCTTAATTAACACCGATGTCGGAGCAGAACAAGAAGTATTAGACCAGTTAAAATCAATGCCAGAAGTTACAGAAGCAGCTGCAGTTTATGGTATCTATGATATAGTGTGTCGAATTGAATCAGATACTATGGAAAAATTGAAAGAAACCATGATTGCAAACCTAAGATCAGTGGCAAGAATAAGAAGTACAATGACCATGATCTGCGTCAGTGATGAAGACGAATAAACTAAAAATAATAAGTGGTTTAATAACTACTCAACAACTAAGGGGAGAATGTATTTTTTTATGAAAATGCTATTTTTCATTTTCTTGTTATTTTCTACTAACTAATGAACGTCCTTCATATTTTAGACCTTTAAGACGGGAACCGTCAACGGAATCAATTATTGTCGGAAAAACATCTATTGTTCTATACTTACCTTCAGAAATAGGTATATTTGTTAGTAAAGGCACTAATATTTGCCCTCGTAGATTATTCCCATGTGTTGCTTTGTGAAGCGGGAATTCCATCCTTTTTCTAAGATCATAACCTAATTTAGCTGTAACAATAATGTCTCCTGTTCTCTTACTATCAAAAATTTGCGAGTATTGAACTAGAACGTCTGGGTAAGGTCCATCATAGGTTTGAGTTAAGCTTTCATAATCTGTAAATTTCTCGCTTGAAAAATCATAACGCAAAGGATCTTCTCCTTCCACCTCATAATGAATGGTGGATCCATCTTTACGAATATAGCCTGTTCCTTTATTATTTCGAACTAAGATTTCACCAGATTCATTCGTAGTGAGTACATGATCTACTTCTTGTCTCCTCAGAAGACTCGGTATAATTGCCCTATTGATCATTTCACTGTCTGCTAATCGATTAGGTGACCACTTACCATCCATGTTGTCAGAAAGATAAAGGTGAGCCATTCCGTTTCCTGTTTCTAAGACTGCGCATGTTTTTTTCTTACTAAACGAAATCGGATACTTGAATACTCTTTCCCCTATATTTGCTATAAAACCGCTTAAATCAAAATGTTTTGTTGTTTTTGTAAGCCCATGGTCGCTTGTAATAATAATAGCTGTCGATTCAAGTTTTCCTGTTTTCTTAAGATCACTTATTATATGTTTCAAGTATTTATCAAGTCGAATGTACTGTGATAGTGTTCTTTTGGAGAACGGAGAAGTGTTGTGGGATAACTCATCTACAGCTGGAAAAACAAAAAAAGCAAATTCCCAATCTCCTTTTATCAATTTCTTAATTTTCGAAAAACCAACAGCATCTATTACTTCCCAATAGTGACTGATCTTTGCAAAGATAAACAATGAATCTGTTATTCCGCCAATCTGTCTTTTTGTGGGAACTCCTCTATTAATCGGTGATGCCCAAGAATACGAATCCTCAAAAACTTCAAATAAAGTACTGATTTCCGGGTTAAGATCTTTATCTATACGACTTGCTTCATATCCTACATAAGAACGACTTCCTTTGAAGCTCAATTTTTTATCATAAGGAAAATGTTCTTTCTCAATCCATCTACTCCCGGGAACATTAGCTGTTGATGCATAACATCCAGTTAAAAATGGGGTATAAGCAGGCCCTGTTGATGAAGGAAAACATGTTGTTGCAGACTCTACTTTTTTTTCTTTCAAAAAGAATGTCTCTATCGTGGGCAATAACCCTTGATTAACAAGATATTGAATTACATCAGGTCTTGCTCCATCAACTAATATATACAAACAACGATCAAAGTATGACATAGTTCATCCACAGATATAGCAATGAAAGCAACTAATCGTTTTTTAAAAAAGTATGGTTGAAAGGAGATATTTCTAAAAATTTCATTTTATATTTATGATATTATTTTTTTGCCTCAGTTAAGCAGCTATGGCCTCAGAATCAATCTTGAATGTTGCTTTTTTGCCTTCTTTTGTAATTAACAATTTAATCTTAGAAGTAAGACGTGAAACTGCCTCCTCTGCCATCTGGTATGAAGGAGCGTATGAGATTACAATTAGACAATTTGATTGATAATCAATTTTTAATGCAAGATGAACTGTTCGATCATCTGAGATGAATTCAAGAGAAGTAGTTGATTGTGATACAAACCTATATTGGTCGAACCATTTCCCAGCAAGAGCTGAACAAAGAAATGGAAAAGTTAAATGTGAATATGCAAGGGTTTGTCTATGTTCAAGTAGTCCAATTTTGGAATAGTCATTAACTCGTTTGTTTCCTATGAATAAGGGTTTTGCAAGATTAAAGCCAAGTTGAGTAATTTTGTGGCTTCCATCCGGTTTTGTTTGAACTAAACCTTTCTGATCTAATCTACTTAATGCACGGCTGATTTTCTGCTGGTGCAAACCTGCTCTCCTTTTTATTCCTTGAAAAGTAAACTGAGCAGAACTGCTAGCAAGTAAATAAAGAACTATTCTTTCTTCAGGAGAAAGCAGCTCAAGCTCGTTTCTTTGAGATGCCACTAAATCTGTTGAATCGATAGCTAAAAACTTTGGTGTGACTTGAGTTACCATTAAATCAGTATAATTAAATTCCCCTAGCGACTCAAAATCGACCATTAAATATAATGTCATTAATCTAATATATAATTACTCGGATTAGGAAGAAGTAAAATTAAATTCAATAAAAAGGATTAAGGAGGAGAGGTTAGTTTTGTAAAGCAATGAAAGCCTAGAGTTTCTTTAATGATTCTTCCCATCTTTTAGATGGAAGAACAGTTACTTCTATCTCTTCATCTGGAATTTCAGTTTTACTGGAGGATCTTATAGTATCAACTGCTAGTTTTTCCAGCTCTTCAAGTGTAAGGTCAAAGGTATAATTCTCACGAAGATAACGAATAGCTTCTGCCTCACCATCTCCGATGGCTTTAGCTTTACAACTGGTTATTCCTCCTCCGGGATTAACAAAATAAACCTGAGGACCTGTGCTGTCAATTCCTGCAAAGAGTAACCCTACACCAAAGGGTCGTACTCCACCGCTTTGTGTATATGCTTGTAATAGATCACCTATTTTTGTAGCCAAACCATTGATGTCGATTGGTGAAGTATAAGTGAATCTGTGGATTTGTGATTCAACTCGTGCTCTGCTTGTCAAAATACGACCATCAGCAGCATAGCCACTAAAGATACTTGAAATGTGATAATCAATTGGATGGATTTTTGGACTGGGTTCATCTAAGTCTTGTGTTCTTAATCTACCAGCTAAAACAACACCATCTTTGCCTTTTAGGGCGATCGCGATGCTTCCACGCTTCATTGCTTCTCGTGCATATTCAGTTTGTATTATTCTTCCTTCGGGTGAAAAAATTGAAGAAGAACGATCATAACCCATTGATTGTGACGGACCAAACATTTTTCATCATTCCTTTTTAAGTTCTGCGTCTATTTCTTCATTAGACAATTCTCTTATACCGTCATCTGTGATTATTAGGCAATCCATACCATTACCTGTTGCGGCATCTCGTTCCATTGAAGCAGCTAAAGCTCTTATTGTAACATTGATTGCTTTTGCTTCAGTCATTTCTTTCTTGAACAATGCTTCAAGTACACCATATGCAACTAAAGACCCGGAACCGGTTGATGCATATTCTTCATCATTGATTGAACCAGAGTGGTCCAAGAAATAAACATGTGTGCCTTCTTCATCTATTCCTGCAACTATCAGATGAACATAGAAAGGAAAGCCAGTTCTGAATTGGCCGTGTAGCATTGATGCTAGTAGATTTCCTGCCATCTTTGTTGTAATAGAAAGATTTCTTGAAAGTTCAAACAACCGCATTTCTGCTCTTGTAAGACGTATAATATATTGAGCGTCAGAAACAAGACCAGATATTGTTGTGACTGTTTTTTCGTTAAGCTTGTGTACTTTCTGAGCAGTTTTGCTCATTATGAAAGTACCTCCTGAAGCACGGTGATCTGCAACAACGACTACACCACCCTTAAATTTGGTGGCTACCGTTGTTGTTCCGTGTAACCCGTTTAATTCATTAGGGTTAAGTGGGGGTTGCATATTTGATTGTGTATTTGGATATCTATACATACTAATTCACTTGTGTCCTATTGGATAACTTCCAATATTGGTTTTTGTCTTCTATATGTCATAGACATCGATCATTTATAATGACTAAGTATTTAGTCATTCATTATTTGTTTTTTTGCCTTTTTCTGAATCAATTCTTTTCCTTCCATAGAGTTTAATGTGGCGCTTTTACTACTATTAGTTTGATTAATGCGAGAGACAATAATAGCCTAATAAATAATGAATGAAAAGAATAGGAGCCCATGAGCAGAATTACAAAACTCTGAATAAAGATCATAAAAAATTTAACACTTATCAATGTCAAAACAAATAAAAGACAAGGACTTACGTAAGAACTAATCACTAAGGTAAACATGATGGCTTTTCAATCCAAGAGGATCAAAATTATAATATTTTTGGGACTATTCATTATCCCGCTTATCATATCCTCACCGGTATTTCTCACAAATGCAGAACAGATAAGCCACAAAAAAGATACAAACGGCATAAATGATAATCTCTCTATTGCAGCCGAGAATGCATCTATTGAAATTATCCTAAGCTTAAACGGGTATTTTCATGAAAATAATCTTACATTCCATAGAGGAATGGATGTTAACGCAACTTTTTATCCTCAGTTTATTGAGAATAATTCACTAGTGATAAACACTGTATTAAACTATAGTTTGACGCGGGTTACTGACGAGGAAGTACTCTCAGGTAGTATTAACTCCTCTGAACAATCATACATTATCATTTCTAATGATATAATCTTTAATGCAGGAGAATACAGTTTGGCTGTTTCTTGCTTTTATTATGATGTTCCACTTGATTCTCTAGAATTACTAGAAGAAGTAATTGATTTTACAGTTGTTGTTTTATCTGACCCCTTTGTCAGATTGGAGCTGAATATCACTTCCATAAACACAAGGCCAAATCAAACTCACTATGTTCAAATTGAAGTTGCAAACTTTGGAGGATCCGTAGCAAGCAATTTGATTTTTAATGTAAATATTAATGAACCTCTGGGTCTCACATGGATAGGAAATTGGACTACGGACCCAATACTAGAATTAAATGACGGAGAAAAGATTTTGTTCAATTTTACAATTTCTCCGGCAAGTTTTGGAATAGGAAAAGTTTCATTTCAAATTACTTACCAAGATATTAGTTCAACGACTAGATTTTCAAATGAAGAAGTGTTATCGGTGTATATTTTGCCTAATTTATCTGTTTCTTTTCAAAATCAAGACGAAATATACACTAATGAGCAAGCAAAACTAAATATCAGTATTTACAACCCTGAGCCTCAATCTCTTTTGATTTCAACAGTATTACTTAGTCGAGAGTTGAATATTCTATCAGATTCTGGATCTGTCCTATTTATATTATCTAATGAAACATCAATGTCGACTTATTCAATCTACCCGTTTCAAAAAGGGATTGCAAAAATATCAATTACAATCTGGCTAGTTGATGGAGCAGATCAAGTAATTATTCTTACTCACACAATAATTGAAACAGTTCTTGAGCTACCGGGAGGAGATCCGACTGATATTATTGATACCTACCAAAGCACTTTTTTTATCATATTTTTATTTTTGTTCGCCTTGTTTGTTGTTTTAGCTAACTCATTATACTTCAGGCATAAAAAACAAGAATATGAAAAGATCTCTCAAGTAAGTTTTACAGATGGAGTGTTACGGTTTCCAAGCTCCAAAAAGGCAGTTATTGATGGTAGTAATGTCGCATGGGAAGAAACAAGTTCGTCCGGGAGAGCTCAGATCAAAAATATTTTTGCAGTAATCAAAAAGCTGAACGAAAGTAATTTTGAAGAAATAATTACTCTTGCTGATGCAGCACTTAGATATCAAGTAGAAACACAAACAACTCTCGATAATGCCATAAAAAATGGTGAAATAAAATTATTACCTTCAGGAGTAGAAGGTGATTTGTTTATTCTTCGGCTAGCTAGATCAATTGGAGCTATGGTGATTTCAAATGACGCTTTTCGTCAATACAAAGATGACAATAAATGGATAGCTAGTAAAAGAATACCCTTTACTATTATGGGAGAAAAAGTTTTTCTGCACCCACCAAGAATGAGTGAGGAAGAGGATGAAGAAAACAAAGAAGAATAATGGATGATTATTATTCCATATTCTTTATTCAAGCCTCAAACAGGGAGTAAAACAGAGCTGTTATGTCAGCACTTATAGTTTCAAAGTTAGCAGGTTTCAGTTGAGCAAGCTTTTTGCTGCCTCCTCCTTTTCCTAAGTTAGCTTCAACTATTTTAGTAACTAAATCATTCGCTGCCAGTGGAACTTTCTCTCCTGCAAAAATAAGAAAAATCCTTTCAGAAGTTTTTACACCTAAGTAGACATTGTCTGGGATTTCCGGAACGCCATTTATCCAAGCATTTCGTGGAAGATTTTCATATGGTGCAATGATTAATTTGCATTTATCATTTTCTGGTTTAATAAATTGAGTTTTCCACCACGCATCAATTAATGATGCCGATAATTCCATAACTTGTTTTTTATAATCAGGTATGATTTTTAATCTATCAGAGATGAAATTTGGGGTTTGACTGATTTTTTGAGATTCTTCAAACGCCCAATTAGCCATATGAGTATTGCTCATTGCTATAATTTCAAGGGAGTCTATAGAGCACACAATGGAAATTGAATTACTTGTTCTTTTTTTCACTCCAATTACTCCCAGCTCACCTAATGATTTTACATGCGTTCCTGAACAAAATGTGGCATCTATTTCCTCTATTTTAACAGTTCTAATTTGATCATTAGAGGGTATAGCTTTACTTCGAACTTTTGCCTCTTCAGCAAGAGATGATGATGAAATTGAACTTATTACTCGCAAATCATCAATTATTGCTTTGTTTGCCTTAATCATAACTTTTTCAAGTTCTTCAACATCAAAAGAACGAGAAAAGGATATTGCAGAATGAGAGGAGTAAATATGAGCTTCCGTGGTAGAAATATCTAGTTCTGATTCAAATAAACCACTGATTAAATGCTGTGCAGTGTGATTTTTCATTAATGAAAATCTGAATCTGATATCTATGGACCCTAAAACCTCTTTTGAAATTAAACCTATATCTATTTCTTCACTTAATTCATGCCAAATAACTTGTCCGTCTTCTTGAACATCTAATACATCTAAAGTCTTCTCACCAATTTTAAGGAAACCTTTGTCAGAGGGCTGGTTCCCTCCTTGCGGATGAAAAGCTGTTTGATCAAGACGAACCTTATTACCACTTATTTCTTCAATTATTGCAGTAAATTCATAAACGTAGAAATCTTCCCAAAAAATTCTTGAAGTCACATTTAACATATTTTCATTGAATACAATAACATTTCTGTCTTGTAATGCCTTATTCTGTTAATTGTTGATTCAAAGTGAATAGAGTAATAATATGGTGCTTAAAACTCCGAAGAAAAATATTGAAAAACTAAGGAACAAATTTGACAATCTTGTGTAATCCTGAAATTCAAACTCATTAAGTCTGTAATGAAGATTTGTTAACAATTCGTCAATTTGGTCAACATGTTCAGATTGCTCAAAGGTTCCAGGTCCGGGAGAAGAAGCTTCAACGGACGCATGTAAGTCAGTGAGATGTTTCAGAGTAACAATTTCTGATTCATGGAGAATCTTATTCATTGAAGGTAAATTCAATTGCTTCTTTAGTCTCTTTAGAGCTGATTTATTGATAGTTGGAACAATGATAAGTGTCTTCTCATCAATATATGTGGTAGGATCATCCTGTGCAAGGAAAAGCCGAATTTCATTAGCGGGATCGCCCCTTAATTCGTATGGAATAGCGTAAGATTTGCTTCCATCTACTCTGTAAAAACGTGTATCTAAGTCTACAAAGTCAGCTGTACGCTTAAATTTTTCTTGATCTATCACAAAAGCGATAGCTCTATCGAAAAGGGCCTGATAAGCGTTCTGTGTATTAACATCAGTTGATGAAAAAATATGGGCACCAATATTGGGGTGGGAGTGCCACCAGCCAACTATGCTCAGATCGTCTCCTTTGCTTGTTACTTTATTGACTATATCTATTAATGTTTGATCATCTATTTGTACGTGGGCTGCATTCCCTTTTTGTCCCCCTGATTCCATATCAGTTATTTCTATATGTGTATCATGGACTTTTCCGATTAATATTCCGGCTGTTTCTCTATCAGGATATAGTCGGTCATAATCCAGTATTTTTGCCAATGCCTTTGTATTGAGAATAATTTCTGTAGTCACAATTAATCACTTATTTTCTTGATCAGATATTAATTAGCTTAATTAAGTATCAAATTGATCCTTCTTCAATAAATAGCAGATTTTATACTATAAATAGTTTAGTCCATTAGTTAAAAATTACATGAAATATTCAAAGATAGGGTTTCAAGTATTGTTCTTGAATTATTCTTGCGTTTCTTTGGATTCAAGCTTGATTGGAAATAGGTCTGAAGTTTGTAGAAATGGAAAACATTGAATCACCAGTTCTTCAGCACTATAGAATCTATTCAAAAGACCATCAAAATTTATAAGTTCAGGAGCCCATCTTGAGTGAAAATCAGTAGCAAATTGAGTTAAGGCACGTCTAAGTAGATAAGAGGTGCGTGACACAATCATCATTGCTGAGATAGGTCCATGTTCTTCAATGATAAGAACTCTATCATCAAGAATAATCGATCTTAATGGAGAAGATGTTCCAACTACTTCATGTACAAAGTTTGAAATTGCAGAAGCTGCCCCGCTTATTAGAAGGGAGTCAAGTTCATCAAATTGTGCTTCTTCTGAACATTTAACTGAAAATAAACCTCGACCATCTTCGTGAGTTACAAATATTTGATGTATCTCTATTGGTAAAAGAAAAACGTACATTGGATACTTCAAGTAAACTGCTGCTATTACTAAAAAGCAAAATGCCATCGGTAAGGCTGCATAAAAATCGTAATGGTAAAAATGTTCCATTATTTCACTTACTGAAATCACTGATAAAACACCAATCACGGCTAGGACGGTTGTTGAAATGCGTTTAATTTCACTAAAGGCAATAGTTCGGTGCACTTGGTAGTATGCGTAGAAGGCATAAAGAAAAACAATCAACTGGAAAATATCAAATAGAAAAGAGTAGGCTGTTTTATTAGGGTCTTTGTCAATTTCCATATATAACTCTGAATAAATATAGATTGCATATACGCTCGCGAGTAAACTGCTCATAGGAATAAGTCTCTTTAGTGGCGGAAAATCATTATTGAAA
>DAOWED010000141.1 GCA_030638685.1 Candidatus Heimdallarchaeota archaeon
AGGAGCTTCAAATCTTTCTTCCTCAACAGGAGGTTCAACTACTTCTTCCTCAACAGGAGGTTCAACTACTTCTTCCTCAACAGGAGGTTCAAATCTTTCTTCTTCAGCAGGAGGTTCAACTCGTTCTTCCTCAGCAGGAGGTATAGTTCTTTCTTCATCTGCGGGAGGTGCAGTTATTTTTTCATCATCAAATGGTTGTTCACTCATCGTCCTCTCATCGAGGTAAGATTCATAACTTAATAAAAGTTAGCGTTGGACTGTTTCTATCTTCTTTTTTACTTTTAAGAACGGAAAGCACCGTTATCTGTTTGATTAATAATTTTGAGCACTATTCAACTCTTAATTATTTCAAATTGTAATGTAACACTTGAAGAGTTATCAGAAAATAGCTTGTCCCTTTAATAAAGTTCGGTTCTTAAGGCGCTTTTAGCAAAATGAATCACGTTTATCTTTAATTAATTCATTTTATTTCCACATCTATAGCAGTAAAAGGTTTCTTTTGGTATTTTACATTCACACCATGAACAAGTTATTAATTCCTCAGGTATAGGTTTGTCCATTACTTCGTTTATCAGATGCTTCATACACAAATTTACCAAATCAGAAGTATACATGATCATTCTTTGAAGTTGAGCATCATGACGAGGAATGGCAATTAGTGGTTTTGGAACTCTTAGCCCTGTTATTAATATTACTCTATTTTTGAGGGGAGAGGGAATTTTAATACAACAGTTTTCATCGTTGTTGTCGATGCCACTAATTATTCTAATTCCATGTAAACCTTTATGCCGGTCAATTATCCCTTCCAAACTGGCTCTTATCATGAGGTCCTCATTAAAAGAATTCACTAGTGATTCTGGATTTCCATTAATATTAAGTGAAATACTGTTCTTGACATTTTCAAGATTTATATTAATTTTAATTGGATTCAGTGTAAGATCTAGTTCCATAACATCTGAGAACCACACTAAATAGAAGTTGGTGTCATCCCACAAAGATTCACATAGCCCCACAAGACCAAATACTCCTTCTATTCTCATTCCCCCAAGAATATATCCTCCAAGGTAAGACATTTTTTCGAAGTTAATAAGTAAACTATCTTTTTCAAGCACTTCTTCAATCCCACCAAAGGTAGAAATGGTTAGACTGGATAATGCTTGATTGAAAAGACGTCTGTGAAGAGTCATTAAGTAACAAGAAACTTTGATACTTAAAAAAATAATCAATTAGAACTCATCTTTTCACAGAAGTACACAGTTGTCTTTCAATTAATTTTATCAGTCAAAGTAATGTTCATGTACTGCGATAATCAAGTTTCCTTTAATGGACTCAAACAACTTACTCGAGATAATAAAAATTGAAACTTTAGCCAATTCAATTCAGTATGAAGGTGAAGCTAACCAAAAAGCTGTTATCGGACGAATTATGGCTAAATATCCAACAGCAAGAGCTCAAGCCAAAGAAATCAAAGAATCTTTACCTGTAATTGCTAAAGAAATAGAGCTTCTTACACTGGATGAACAAAAAAATGAGCTTCATAAACTTGATCCAGAATTATTCGAGCAACTGTTCTCTCCAAAAACAACACAAAAAGTGCATAAAGAAAAAGAAATAGCTGATATACCTAATGCAGTTCAAGGTAAAGTTATTCTTAGATGTGCCCCCGACCCATCAAAATATCCGCATATTGGACATGGATTAACTTGGATGATTAACTACCTCCTTAAAGAAAAATATGATGGAAAACTAGTTCTAAGATTTGATGACACCAATCCTCGTAAAGTTAAAACTGAATTCTATCAACCAATTATCTCTGCTTTAGATTGGATGGGAATTAAATATGATGAGATTGTTTATGCATCTGACAAAATGCCTTTATTATATGATAAGGCCTCTTTTTTGGTGGAACAAGGGAAATGTTTCATGTGCAACTGCCCTTCTGAAAAATCAAAAGAGCTAAGAGAAAAGGGTAATGAGTGTGAATGCAGAAGTAGCCCAAGTTCAGACAACCTTGAAAAATGGCAAAAAATGCTTTCCAATGAATATAATGAAGGAGAATACGTTCTAAGACTGAAAGGAGATATGAAATCTAAGAATCACGTAATGCGTGATCCGGTTCTCTTCAGAGTAGTTGATACACCTCATTGTCGTCAAGGAGACAAATATTCTGTTTGGCCCCTTTATGATTTCGAGTCAGCTGTTCTAGAAGGAGAAATTGGAACTACACATGTTCTTAGAAGTTCAGAGTTCGGAACAATGCGAATTGAGCTTCAATCTCATATTATGAAAATATTAAATTATCCTATCCCAGAGTTCATTCAATATTCAAGGTTTAATATTATCGGATTTCCTGTAAAGGGTCGACTAATAAGAGAATTAATCGAAGAAGGCCAAGTTTCAGGCTGGGATGATCTTAGATTAATAACAATTATTGCAATGCGAAAAAGAGGTTTTCACCCTCAACTCGTTAAAGACTTAGTTCGCGAGGTAGGATTTACTTCTTCAAAAACAACTATTGATTTTCGTCTTATTGAAGCAATCAATAGAAAAATCATCGACCCATTAACCAGACGATTATTCTTTGTTCCGGAACCAGTTCTTGTTAAAGTAAATAATCCTCCTTCAAAACAATCAGTTGATCTAAGTTGGCATCCTACAGATGAATCGTTTGGTACAAGAACTGTGACAATATCTAACGAGTTTTACCTTCCATCAGAAGAGCTGTCTAAGCTGACAGAGGGGGAAATTTTCAGGTTAAAGGACCTATATAATGCTGAAATTATTGAAATTAATGAAGATGGATCATATATTTGTGAGTATAAGGGTGAAGACTTGATTTCCAATAGCTTAAAACTCCAATGGGTTCCCGCTAACGATTTTGTAAAAGTTCATGTTACGATACCTCATCTCTTACTTAAAGACAAAAAAATTAATCCTAATAGCCTTGAAACTCAAGAAGGTTATGCTGAAGCTATACTCAAAACAATAAAGCAAGGTGAAATACTTCAATTTGAGCGATGGGCATTCATTAAGGTTAATTCTATTGATGAAGATCAAGTTCACGTTTCAGTTGTTCATTAATAAATCACTATGAGCAAAACTATAATAATAGAATTATTCCTATTTATCTTAGCAAGTTGATGTATAGTGAGAGGTACCGATTTATTTTTCTTAATCGTCTTTGGTATAATTATCTTGAAAATAGTTTCAAAATCCAGGGGTAGTAAAAGTAGTCAAATTGCTCGAAAGCGTCAGAGAAGAGCGGCTCTTAGGAATAGACCTACCAGCACTAGAACAACTCGTGTTCCTTCACAATCTATTTATCAATCTAGAGGAAGAGGAACCTCATCTAGACAACCAGCTGCTAGACAACCATATCAGTCTCCACAAGCAAGTTCAGCTTCTCTTCGTCAAAAAGCTGATCGAGCTCTTCAGAGAAAAGAATATGAAAGAGCAAAAACACTGTATATTCAAACGGGGCACACTTTTAGCGCCGCTAAAGCAGTTGCCCTAAAAGGGGATGCTCATATTCAAGAGGCAATTGACCTGGTTGAATATTATTCACCCGACAAATCAGAAGAAATCGTTAGAAACCTCGCACGCTATTTCTATGATTCAAATGAATTCGCGAAAGCAGCTTTATTCTTAAGAGGGATCGGATTAGTTGATGAAGCAAGAGCTATTCTTACAGTTTCCGGAACTGATATACCTGAAATAATTGATTCACGCAATGCAAGTGCAACTCCAACTTCTGCTCCATCTCAAACAGCCAGTACTTTTGATACATCAACAGAGGTAGCTCCAAGTTTTACAGAAACAGTTGAAACTGAAGAAGAAGATGATGATATTAGCGAGGTAGCAGTGATTGAAAGCGGGAGCCAACCTTTACGAATTGCTTCTTCGGATCTTCAAGATAGATGTTCAGTTTGCAGAGGACCGATAAGAAGCGGACAATCGTTTGTTAGCTGCCCACATTGTAATTCTTCAGCCCACTACAGTCATTTAATGGAATGGATTAAAGTTAAGGCACAATGCCCTCATTGCCGTCAAAAACTTAGAACTAATTATTTTCAAAACCATTAACAAATAAATATAATCTGCTTCCTTTTTGAGTTATAGTAATTTTTTACTTTTAGTTAGGTGTCTCAAAGGTTTATATTTACTAAAAAGAAGCTTCTAAATGACATAAAATTGTCTAGTCAAGCATATGTTTTTAAACATCAACTTGAGTACCAATTAAATCACAAATGAAGTTAGTTCCCTTTAGAAGTGTCAAAATAGCTTTTTGGCAAAGTTCAAATCATAAAAAGGTAACTGAAATTAAAAATTACAAGAGGAAGAAAAATGAGCGACAAAGACAAAGATTCAAATTCCTCATCTGAATCTGAAAAATTTACAGTTGATAATATCCCCGGTGTGGGTCCAGCAATGGCTGCAAAATTAAGAAGAGCTGGATTTTACACTTTTGAATCTCTAGCTATAACATCAGTAAATGAGTTAAGTGAATATGCAGAAATAGGTGAAAGAACAGCCTCTCGCATAATAGAGCTTGCTAGAAGACAGCTCGATTTACAATTTCAAACTGCAGACGAAGTCCTTGTTACAAGAAGTAACATCCTTAAGATTTCTACTGGAAGTGAATCATTTGATACTTTATTAGGAGGAGGAGTTGAAGCACGAAGCATAACTGAACTTTTCGGTGAATTCAGAAGTGGAAAAACGCAGGTTTGTTTGCAATTAGCTTTGACAACGGCCCTTTCTGAAAGCAAAGGCGGAGTTGGTGCTTCTGTTCTCTATATTGATACTGAAGGAACTTTTCGTCCAGAGAGAATTATCCAGATGGGTCAAAGATATGGTTTATCCGAAGATGAGCAAAATGAAATTCTCAAGAAAATTATCGTAGGAAGAGCCCATAATACCGACCATCAAATTGCCCTTGTTGCTGAAGCAGGTCAACTCATCCCTAGCAAAAATATCAAACTACTCATTGTGGATAGTTTAACAAGTCATTTTAGATCTGAATACGTTGGAAGAGGCACTCTAGTTGATAGACAACAAAAACTCAATAGACATATCCATCAGCTTCTACGATTAAGCGAAATTTACGATATGGCGATAGTTGTTACTAATCAAGTTGCTGCAAAAATAGATAATCTAGTAGGAGGATCAATAGCTCCAATTGGAGGACATATAGTTGCACATTCCTGTACAACAAGAGTATACCTTCGAAAAAGTAAAGCTGACAGAAGAATTGCTCGAATAATTGATAGTCCACATCTTCCTGAGAATGAAACGGTTTTCTTAGTCACAAAAGGTGGTATAGAAGACATAAAGGGCGAATATCTAGAGGAAAGCTGACCTAGAAAGATAAAGATTGGATTATTAAATTAATGTTCAAAATCAATTTTTTTCAGAAATAATAAGTGTTGGAAGACTTTTAATAGAAAAAAACACCAATGCTAGTTATGCCCTTTTGTCATAAGTGTGGGAATAGAGTAACAGATACAGCAAGGTTTTGTAATAAATGTGGAGCGAAAGTAAGACAACGAGTTTCCGCGCAACATAGTACTTCAAGTGTTTCCAGACGGGAAAAGATCAAACCATCATTTGAGAATGTTTTAAAACAGAAAAAACCAAGAGATCAACTTTCACAAAAGAAAACACCAGTTAAAAGTCAGATAAAAAATCAATTTAACTATAACGAGTTTCAAAGTGCAGAAATTGATTGGTTCAGTTCTGAGAAGAAGAAGGTCATGCTTCAAAGATTATCTACCTATATTTCCTACATTGAAGATGTAAAGAAGGAAACAGGAAAAAAACTTAGAGAAGCTAGAAGTAAAAGATACCAAGTTAAAAAAGAAAATAAGAAATTTGATAGCACACGATCATTAAAATCTCTTAAATCTGCACATCATCAATTAATTACTCTTAATGAGAGCATTAATTCTCTCGAAGAAGAATATAATCTACTTGACGATAATTTTGCTCAGGCTAATAAACAAGCTGAGAAATTTCGAAGCGAGACCAGTTCTGACCTATCAGAAGAAAAATTTATGAAAATCGAGAGATTGCTTTCTGGTTCAGCTGAATTTTTCAATTTAAAAAGTTCATGCACTAAACTCAAAGATCACAGAACAAGGCAAATCATACTAATGAATGATTCAGAAGATATCATAGCAGCAACTTCAGAAATTGAGAATATTATAGAACACCTAAACAGCCTTCTTGATGTTTTATCCGACTGTGAAAGAATCACATCGAGTTATTTCAGAAAAGATAGCTCTATTCAATCTTTAATGGAAAAAGAAGAGATCCTTAACGCAAGAAGAGAAATGATTCAAATAAAAGTTTCCTCACATAAAATAAAAGCCTACCTGCATTCTACGGGCAAGAACGAAAGCACTATTGATTTATCTTTCATAGACATGGATATGGCATTTGAATCATTCATAAATGATGTTCTTTCAAATAAAGGGATTAAATTTAAATCTGAAATTTCAGAACTGATTTTCGACATTAATGCTTCACTTAGTGACATTTCAGATATGAAAAACCCAATTGATGAAGAGATGACAAGTATCAAAACAAGTACTAATGATATTTTAGAACAGCTTAAAACCCATTCACTAACACCAAGTGAACCACCTTCAAGTTTTGATGAAGTAAAGGATCTAACTGAAACCAGTTCATTAGAAGAACCAGTCATAATTGATCAAATCACCATAGATGAGAAGAAGGAAACAGCTATTGCACCTGAAACAGAAAAAGATTTGGTGCAAGAAGAGGTAATAGTAGATGAATCTGAAAGTCTAGTTGATGCTGAAGTATCCGAAAAAGTCTCAACCATTAATTTTTCATCTGATCTTGAAGTGGAAAGCTCAATTAATCAACACCTTAGGTATTCAAGTCGCAAAATAGAAAAGATTGGTAATGAAATGCATGTTACCTTAATGAGTGGTGATATTAAAAAACAACTCTGGACAATTAAAGAGGAAACTATAGAAGTTTCTGGAGAAGGAGCAACTACTAGATCCGATATATCTCTTGAGATTATCTCAAAAAATAGAGAAGGAACCTTTAATTGGAGTGACCCTTGGAAAAATATTGAATTAATTGTTCATGAAGATTATTTATCTAAGCTGAAAGGAAGAAGACTCATTGCAGAGCAAATCTATAAAATGGAAGGTACTGTAAAAATTTCTTTTTCAAGAAGTTCAAAGACTATTACCATATTCTTAGAAGTAGCTAAAACCTCTGCAAATGTTAAAGCGGCAAGTCAAACCTTTAAGGAAATGGTTTATTTAGCAAGTTCAATTTAGTGAAAAATTTGAATTAAAACTACTTCTCGTTGCTATAGCCTTTCATATAATTTTTCCTTAGAAAAATGAAGAATCCAGATGCCACAAGAAAAATCATGAAGAAGTCAAAAAATGAAATTCCAGCATAAGCATTGTTTGAATTATTTTGTTCAGCGTTAACGCTGATGACTGATAAAAAGAAAGAAGCTATAATAATTACTAATACACTTGACTGTTTTTTCATTGTTTCTCACTTTGCTAATTCTAATTCATTTCTGACGTACATAAACATTTCTTCATATTAAAACAATTATAATTAGAAGGATTCCTCTATGGCTTTATTCTTCTGTTGGTTCTTCAATCATTTGGTTGTTTTCTTCGATATTTTTCAATATCTCTTCAACACCATTCTCTATCTCTTCATTCCTTTCTTCAGGAAACCCATCCCTCTTGAATGATTTCATTATCTGTAATTTTTGATTTACTAAACCTTTGGAATAGTTAGGCATCCATGAGAAAAGAAGATCATCCAATAATTGAATTTTTTCGGGCAAAGTAGTAGATGCTCTTATTCCTTGAATATCTTCTTTTAAGGTTCTCTTTCTCTCTCGTTTAAACAAAGGCAATTTGATTCTCCTTTCTATCGTAGGTAAACAATTAACAAATAGCCCCTTAATAAATAAATCCATAAACCAATTATTTGAAAAACATCTTTACAGACGCTTTAAACGGTATTTTTCTTCTTGTTTTTTTCAACGGTTAACCTTTCCATGATAAATTTAGGGCGCCTAATAGTTATTCTTTGGAGAAAGAAGAGCTATTTATATTATATGAAATATCAGTAAATCCGCAAAGTTCATGAATAAACAATCAATATTAATCATAATAGGCATTGAGGCGTTTTAAATTGAGTGAAGATATGGAAAAACTGATAGAGATTTACAAAGCTAATTTCCCAACAGAAGAAACAGATGAGCAAATAGTTGAGCACATTAATAACGATACAGATCTTCTAGAAATGTTACAATCAATGATAGAATAATCCTAGTGTAACTATTAACCATAGTTTCAGTGAAAATCTTTTTTTTACAAATTCATTTGATACGAAATTTTATCTAATAAGATTGAATTCGTGATATGTGAAATCACTTCCTTTGAATTATGATGTAATAGTTGTGGGGGCCGGTCCAGCAGGAGCAATCGCGTCTAAGAGCTTAGCGATGAAAGGAAAGAAGGTCGCATTAGTAGACCGTCGTCCGAAAGAAAAGATTGGTGATAAATCATGTGGGGATGGATTACTAAGTTGGGCATTTGATCGTGTTTCTGAGGACATATCGATTGATTTACCTCACGGTGAGGAAGTTGGAGATGAAATCAAATGGTCAGTTGTAGATAGCGACAAAGGAATGTTCGTTCTAAAATGGGAAACGGCCGGATATGTATTAAACCGTCATCCATGGGGACAGAGATTATTGAGAGAAGCAGAAGAAGCAGGAGCAATTCTTTGGGATAACACCCGAGCGATAAAGGCCCTGGTTGATTCTGATAAAGTAACTGGAGTGGAAGTTAAAACAAAGGATGAAACTCTTGAATTGACAAGTAAATTGGTAATTGATTGCTCAGGAACTGTTGCAGTAATCAGAAAGTCTTTACCAGAAAGCATGTCACCTATAATGCCTAAGAAAAACAATAAAAAACTGATAGCATATTGTTACAGAGAAATAATAGAACTGGATGAACCTCACGATTTTGCTGAATCAATTGTTTTAAGATATGATTCTGATGTTGTGTTCCCGGGATATTTTTGGTTTTTCTCAAAAGGAAAAAATAAAGTAAATGTCGGCACCGGATTTTCAAAACATGGAGCCTTTAAAGAGCTAAATGTTAAAGACGTTTTTAATGACTGTTTAAACAAATATTATCCAGAAGGTAACTTCAAAGTGCTTGATTCTAAAGGAGGTCAAGTACCAGTTAGTGTACCTTTGCCTTCTATGATAGCCAATGGTTTTATTTGTGCAGGAGATGCAGCATGTAATGCTAATCCGGCTACAGCTGAAGGTATTGGCCCAGCTTTGATTGCTGGTAGTTATGCCGGAACTATCGGTGCTCAAGCAATAGATAATGATGACCTTTCCATTGATGCTTTGTGGAAATATAACAAAATGGTTATGGATGCTTTTGGAAAAGATCACGCAATGCAACAGATTCAGATTCGTGCTCTTTTAGAAATTGGAGAAGATAATTTTGAGTTTTTACTCAAAAGAAAGATTCTTACTCCAGAGGATCTTGCGGGCTATATCTCTCTAGCTTCTGCACTTATGAAAGTAGTTAGAATTTTTCCAAGGTTTGGTCTATTAAGGAAATTACTCAAACTTAAAGGAGAAATAAAGAAGATTAGAGAACATTACGATAAATATCCATCTACTCCTAAAGATGTTGAAAAATGGCATATAGAAATGTTAGAGATACTTAAGATGCCTGACTTCTATGAATGAAAGCAAATCAATAAAAGAGTGAATATATCATAGATCATTATAATGCTTGATAAATTAAAATAGGATGCTTAACAGATCGTTCAGTTTATTTTATGAAATAGTTAGTTAAGCTTCAATTCACTTAAAAAAAAGTTAGAAGTAAAAGAAAATGTCTGAAAGGTGAACCAATGAATAAAGCTGATATTACCACAAGAATTCGTTTGATGCTTATTCGACTCAAGGTTATATTTTCTAAAGTCTTCTCAAATTGCTGGTACAATTTAGGGATCTCCTTCCTCCTTATTTCTAACGTTAAAATTTTACTTGGTCTTTTAATCAATAATCCATTTATCAATGATGACTATCTTTGGATGATGGGAGCAGCTCAGTTAAATGAGAATTTTTCAGATTTTGCCCACTTAGGATACCCCCCAGGTTATCTAATGATTTTGAGTTTTACTTGGAACTTTGTTTCTTCACCCTCAGCAGCTTTTCGTTTAATGCTTATCCTGAATGCTTTTCTTTCAACTGCAATAATTTTTCCCATTTTCTTAATTGCGAAAAAATACTTTTCAGATAACCGCGCTCTTTTTCTAGCCATTGTGAGTTCTTTGTTTCCATCCACATTCGGTTACTCTTTTACCATAATGGCTGAAAATGTTTTTTATACTTTTACTGCTTTTTTTCTCTATTTTATCATACAACTCTTTACAACTGATTTTTCTCGAAAAAGCTTTTTTTGGTTAATAGGGTCAGCTCTCTTCTTTCTAGCTGCAGTTGGAACAAAACTTGTTGGTTTCTGTTTGATTGTTCCAGCTCTAATTTTAGCTTTTGATGCTCTTATACGGCTAAACATCAGACATAAAACCCATCAAAAAATAATTAATCCAAGTACTAAAGATGTAGCAATCTTTTTTATTGCACTTTTATCTTTGACGGCAATAATTGTTCCAACGATCTTTGTGATAAGTAACAATGACGAGCTAGTTCAAGCTGTATGGCCACAAGAAGGTGATGGTTATTTTGAAGAAATGGAAACCTTATTTTCTTTGAATGATACTTTAAATTCATCAATTCATAATTTTGAACTATTAGGACGTATTTTTGCGGGTCATATAGGATATGCAGTAGTTGCTTTAAGTTTCACCGGAGTGTTTTTGGCTTTAATTCCTCTAATGTTTCCATTATCAAAAAATTCTACTCCCAAAAAGCCAGAAGATGAAGATCAAACTTCTCCTATAAATGAATTTCAGTTTAGTCTGGTCTCATGGACATTCTTTTTAGCTATGGTAGTTTTAAGCTCATTTCATGGATTATATGTTGCTCTAAACCCTACTTTAATAGACCTCTATGAAGGAGATTTTGCATTAATCTATCTTCAAGATTTGCTTTATGGACGTTATATATCGGCCAGTTTTCCTCTTTTACTTATTTCAGCAGCTCTTGGATTAAGACGGATTAACCAGGTCCAATATAGAGCTAAGATAATTCTTTTTTCAATTTTAAGTTCTATATTTATCATTTCCTTATTTTTCATCCCGTTTCCTATGTGGTCAGTTAGCAATAATCTTGAAATGAGTGGATACCGGATCTTTGTCTTTCTTTTTGATAGCTTAACTTTTCTTGTCCAGATCTTATTCATTCTAGCAGCTCTTTTATCTGTTGGCTGGATTATTTATCATAATAGATTGCCCAAAAAAATTACTCAAGTTATTGTTGCTCTTTCTTTACTGATGCTTCTTCTCTCCACCCTTTCAGCTTTCCTAATAATTAAACAAAGAGCCGATAGTGAAAGCATTTTCCTTGAACCCGGTTTATGGCTTGAAGAAAATGACCCTACAAATAATACTGTTCTAATAAGGAGTTATGGTGGTGGCTTTTATCAACGAACCAATGAAAAATATGTAATTGACCGAGTTACCCGTGGAGTAGAGTTTTATTCAAATAATCACTTTCAGATCCTAAACTTTGAATGGTATTTAGCCCATTATCCAGCTTATTTTACTAATTATCACTATGTAATCACTTTAGATCAACTTCCAGGTTCTGTTGAATCATATTTTGATCTTTTAATGAACATAACAATTTCAAAAGATCAATTAGATAGCGCGAGAAGTTATGATATAATTGTTGGAGGAGAAGAATCACATGATCTTTTTATCCTATTTTACGTTTTAAAGTGAAAAGATAACTTTAAACGTGATATTGTTAATATACATGAATCAAGAATGAATTTTAAAAGACCAGAGACCAATATTTATAATACTTAATTGAAAAACATTCTTTAGAAGCCATTTCAAATTAGAATATCTCTTATATCTTATCTTATTCAGAATTAGATAATTCAATCGTTTGCACGCTTAAACATTGACTGAACTGAAGAATTAAGACATAAATAACCTATAAATAGTTAGAAACAGACTAATAAACTGAACAACTTAATAAGAAGTGAAAGCAAAACATGACAGAAAACGAAAAAACAGTTAAAGCTGAGGTTACTCAGCAAGCATCCCCAGCCCGTTTCTTTAATGATAATAGGGCAATTGCCGGTTTTGGAAACAGTACAAGAGCAGTTTTTACTTCAGTTAGAGAATTAGTTGAAAATGGCTTAGATGCGGCTGAAACACGGGGTGTCGCACCTGCCATGGATATTAAGTTGGAGAAGCTTTCTCAAGAAGAAGTAAGTACACTTCTAGATGTTACAGGATTTGAAATTAAGCGTGGAGAAGATTTTCTTAGATTAAGTTGTAAAGATAATGGGATAGGAGTTGAACATTCTCAAATCCCATATTTATTTGGACGAGTTCTAACGGGCTCAAAATATGGTGCTAGACAAACAAGAGGAAGATTCGGCTTGGGAGCAAAAATGTGTCTGCTATATTCAATGAGCACCCTTCATCTTCCAATTGAAATAAAAAGTCGTCATTTCTTGAGTGAAGACACTTCAGTCTATAACCTAATGATTGATCTTGATGAAAATCAGCCTATTATTTTATTAGAAGATGTTCTTACACCTGATCATCCCGGAGCTTTTGATGGTCCCGGCACCGAAATAACCGTTTCTTTTACAGGCGCGTGGAACAGAGCAAAAAATCATGTTAAGGACTATTTTCATCAATTGGCTATCATTACTCCTTATGCCAACATAAAAGTGGAACTTCCAGCAGATGATGAAGATGATGAAATGGAAATTTTTAGTTATGAGTCGGTTATTGATGATCTTCCAAAAGCTCCTGAAGAAGCTAATATTCATCCTTACGGCTGCGATATCACCTATTTTAATGGTGAGCTTGCAAAAACAACTAAAGACACTTTGGCTGAGTTTCTATGCGATCAATTTGAAGGAGTTAATCTCAAAATTGCTGAAGGTTTTTTTAATGAGCTGAATATCGACCCTGATAAACATCCTAATGAACTTTCAGTGAAAGAAATTCGAAGGATAGTTGTTGATGGTTTTCAAAGGGCTTTTGCTGAATCTAAAGAGATGACACGAAAAAGAGATCGTGTTTTTAAATTTGAAGATCCAAGAGGAGATGTTTTATCCCCACTTGGAGCAAATCGTCTTAGAAAAGGTCTTGAAAAAGAATTAAACCCCACCTTTGTTGAAGCTATAACTAGGGCACCTAGAGCTTATTCAGGACATCCGTTTATTATTGAAGCTGCAATCGGTTTTGGTGGCAAAGTTTCATCTGAAGCAGCTCAAAAAGCAGCTTCTGATAATAAAATAATTTACAGATATGCTAATCGTATTCCTCTAATTTTTTCAAGTTCAAACGATGTGATTTATCAGGCAGTTCAAGAAATTAAGTGGAGTGATTATGGTCTTACAAGGCAGTCAGATCCATTGGCTATTGCTGTTAGTTTAGTAAGTACTAAGATACCTTTTCCTGAAACTAGTAAGGAATACATTTCCAATGTCTCAGAGATAGCAGAAGAAGTGCAATTGGCTTTACTACAGCTTGGAAGACGGTTGAAGACTTTTCTTACTAAGGCAAAAAGAAGCAGGAGAGAAAGAGCAAGACAATCTCGATTTAATCGATATGCTCCCGATACTATGAACAGTTTAATGAGAATACTCGCCAAAGAAAATATTTTAGCAGCTGATTATTCTAAAATTTCACCTCAAGTAATTACTGCATTATCTAGTGGTGAGAAAAAATTAGTCAGATCTAAGCTTCCGAAAGGGAGCTCAATTTCCTCAGCCAACGTGTGGTTTCCTGAGAATTTGAAAGAGAAACTTGTGAAGAAAAAAATTATCACTGTAGGGGAGTTTCTGAAGGAAGAAAGCCCCGATTTAGCTACTTTACTTCAAGTGAGTGAAGAAAGAATAGAGAAAATTAAACGACAAACTATAGTTAATCTGGATGATCACGAAATAAGTCCAGAAATAGATGCAGAGTTTTATGTCAGCAAAGATATAGAGAAGAATTTCCACATCAGAGATGGTAAAAGGGAAGCGTTAAGATTTCATCTTTCAAGAGCCTTCCCGAGAAGATGGATTCTTACTCCTTTTGATTATGTGAATAACAGTGTAAGAGCTTTAAGAAGAGTTGAAGGATTAGATTCTAAACTATTAGAAAGAAAGAAAGAAGAAATAAGATTAAGTTTGAAAGTTGAGGAAGAAGAGTCACTTGAAACAATTGAAGATTCTACCAAAGAACAACCTATTGATCTTGAAAGCTTATCAGAAAGCGATTTATCCCAAGATGAAGAATTTCAAACTTTAATTGATCAAATTATAACAGATGAAGCGTCAGAAAAGAAAGATCCAGAAAAGATAGAAGAAGCGTTAAAACATGAATTAGTGAGTTCAGAAGAAATTATTTCACCTGAAGAAGAAAAACAACTTTTCAAAGTTGATAAGGATGGAAAACCTGTTTATTTACTCTCCCAAATATTTCCCTCTTTTAGTCAAGTTCAAGACGAAGTATCTGGATATCTTTCTCGTAAAAAAATAAAAAATGTGGAAGATTTATTAGTTGATTTAAATAGACCACTTATTCCCCCCCCTCCAAAACAGATTGTTGAATATATTATTGGACACATGCAATCAGTTTATGCTCAAATAAGCGAAACACATCCTTCATTTTTAAATGAAAAGATGACAAGAATGTCTCCTGACTGGACAGATGGAGTAACAAAGAATTTCTTCCATAGAAGATCAATTGAATCTGTTCAAGATTTCATTGATAAACCAATTGAGGATCTGTCGAACATCTTACAAATTGCAAGAAATTTGGTAGATGTTTTCTGCAAAATATTAGCTGAAAACGAAGAATCACCGAATTTAGAACTTCAATTTGAAGGGGTATCAAAGAAAACACATCAAGAAATAATGAGGATGTTCAAAAGAGAGAGAATAGAAACTGTTGCACAATTTCTTAATACTGATACGTATGATACTGTTTCATCACCAAAATATGATATTTTTATCAATGCCTTAATTTTGGAAAGTAAGTTCTTAACAGTTCAAAGCCTTGAAGAAGATGGATTTAGTCTTCCTTTGGAATTCTTAAAAGAAATCGATACCGATTTGATCTTTGAGTTAAATAAACTGAAAGTAATGTCCACTACTGAATTTCTTACTTGTCCAAACGACGCTTTAAGCGAGATCGAGCAACTTTCGGAAGAAAAGATTATCAAAATCAAAAAAGAGTTAGGAACCCCTCTACCGGATTGGTTCCCTAAAAAACTTAGGAAGTGGCTGGTTCAGAACGGAATTGTTTCTCTGGAACAAGTAATTTCAGGTAAAATAATAACATCTCCTGATGATAAGCTAATAAAAGAGATTTCAACAATCGAAAAAATCCTTCACACTCCAGTAATTTTCGCTGGAAAAAAAGTTGTAGGGTATGCAGATCATCTTTATGAATTAGGAATAAATACAATAGGTAAACTGCTAATCTGGCCCAATAATGAAATAATTAATGTCATTGATCTTTCTTCTAAAGAAATTGAATCTATCAAAGCAGATATTACTATTGAAAAAGTTGAAGAGTTTATTTCCACTAATTCCAAGCCTATTTCACTTCTTGAAACAAGCAAAGCACTTTCTTCATTATTAAAAGAGAATGGAGTAAATAGTATACAAGAAATATACTTCAAATATTTCAGCAGAGAGGAAGCAGATCAAATAGATCCTTCTGGTATTAAAATAGTGAGAGAATGGCTTCATAAGAACATCAAAATACTCTTAAAGTTAATTGAAGGACAAAAAACTTCCGTTAAAAACAACGCAGAATCAGCTTTAGTAGCGTTAGAAGAAGAAGGAATTACAACAGTTAGACAATTCTTCAATTCATCAAAGGAAAAGATTCTAAACCAAATTCGTGGAAAAAGAAAGAAGGAAGCTATTGAAGCAATTTATAGTGAACTCGAGAAAACCATTCCTGGATTGAAAGGGGACAAAAAGGCTCTAAGCTTCGCATGGGAGTGTATTAAATTGCAGAGATTACTGAATAAACCAGTAACAATGCTTGAAGGTATAAATGTTCTCAAAATTGATAATTTTACTAGATTAGGTATAAGAACAATTATCCAGTATTTATCATTATCACAAGACACAATTGATAGATATGATCTTGGTCTTGCAGATAAAGGCAAGATTAAAATTAAAGATACTGGCTTCCCATTAGGTATAAGAGTGGGAAATACCTATGAAACTACAATTGATTTTGAATATGCAGAAGTTCCACGTTTTTCATCCGAAGAAATCCTTATTCTCAAAGATGCCGGGTATAATTCTCTTGATGATATCTATTTCAAAGCTGAAAAGCTTACTTTTACTGAGGCAAAAATAGAATGGGAAATGATTGAGAAACTGAAACGATTATTAGCTGCACCAGTTGTTCTTCTATCGTGGTCTCGTGAAGTTAAGGATGGTATAAATCACTCAGATACGAACTCTGAAAATGAGGAACTGGTCGAAAATTCCTCTTTCACCATTCAAGAATCTATTCCTGCAGTAACGCTGAACAGACTTAAAAACGCCGGAATAACAAGAACCATTGAATTTTTGCTTTATCCAGGTGATAAACTTGCTCAAATAATGAGATCTGATCAAAAACAAGTTGATAAAATGCGCGAAAGAGTTTCTTTCGTTGACTCTGGATTTGAACTTGAAGAGCTGGATCTTTTCTCACAAGCTCATATTCGTCTCTTAGAAGAACAAAACATCTACACTCTTGAAGATCTATACTTCTCAACCAATGAGGATCAATGGGAAATTACTGAGGTCCCTTGGACATCAATTGAATCTGTTAAAGACATCCTTAATGTTCCACTCACTAATCTGTCAAACATTATTGATCTCGATTTCATTAAAATTTTACGGAAAGAAGAAATTCATACAATATTAGCTCTTCTTTTAGCATCCAATAAAGGATTAGAGCAAAAGACAGGTGTTTCTCAAGAAAGATGGGAAAACATTAAGTTAAACCTTGATCTTAGTATAGTAAGATATACCTTTAATTTACCAGTTAGTTTATTCCCCGGTTTCACTTATAGTGAAACAGAGATGCTTAGAAAAATAGGTATTGATACTATAATTAAAGTCATCAGAGAAAAAACTTCAATTGTTGCTAAGACCACAAAAAGATCATCTAAAGAAATTACTAAATTAATAAGTTCAATTTCTCCCGATAGTATTTTTGAAGCCAGAGATGAGATTGGAATAGATATTAAAAGCATAAATGTCTTTGATAGAAGAGAGCTTCGTCAAATTGCTAGAAGTGGTGTTTTCGAGATAGATGCTCTTCAATCTCTTCAAGAAGTATATTACGAAGAGCTAAGTAATTATCCACTAATGCCCGTTAAGCTTCGAAAAATAATAGAATCCATAAAACAAGTAATGGGAATCCCTATTGAAAGACTGGGAACCGTATCTGAAGAGAATATGAGTTTTTATCTTGATAATGGATTTGATACTCTTGGAAAAATACTCTTTGTTACAGAAGATGAGCTAGAAGACGATCTTCTTTCTCAAAGTGTTAGAGAGTTTTACAAAGAACATATTCAACTAGGCTCACTTATATCATTAAACTATATCAGACCTGAATCATTGGACCCTCAGCTAAACACTTTAACCTCTTCACAATATGACTCACTCCTCTCACTATTACTCGGTGAGTACAATTTATCACCAAAAGAAACATCCATTTTGATTAGAGAGCAAATAGATCTCAAAGAAATTACTGGTTTTCTAAGACTACCTATCATTCAAACACCTCTTTACCGTGAAGGTATAGATGAACATATCAAATCACCAGATGTATCAATTAATGAACTTGTGATGAGACAAGTCCTTACTGAAGAATATGGTTCTGACGAATTTGATGAAAGTGATATTGTTGATTCGTTAATCCATTTCAAGAATATTTTTACCAGTGAAAATGCTTTCAAAATAGCCTTACTGCGAATGAAAGTTCCAATTAATGCCTTAGGATTACCTTTAGATGCAGTTCTTAGTTTGGTTAATAATGGTATTAGAACCTTTATTGACTTTGTAACCACTTCACCTAGAGAAATAGCTGAAATAAGCGGATTAACTCTAAAAAGCACAAGTGCTATCTTTCATGACCTTCACTTTGCTCATAATGAAAGAGAATTCTATAGAAAAGCTCACCTTTTATCAGTAGAGCAAGGTTGGGAAGAAGAACATATAGAATTATTAAGGGAAGAAGCCATTGTTGCCTTAGAAGATCTATACCTCAAAGTTCCTAAGGATCATGAAGGGTGGAGTAATTATTCTGATGACCTTCATGACAAAGTTAGAAAGGTTATTTTTGCTCTTAATGGATCCTTAGATTTCATTCCCGATCTGAGCCAAGAGGTCGTTAGAACTCTTGAACACCGAAAAATTACCAAAGTTGGTGACTTTTTCTTCTTAATTGGTGATGAATCTATATCTAGTGATGACGAGCTAAGAATGTCTGCAAATAAGATTATTTCAGATATTGGAACCCTTGTCGCCAACCGAAAGTTACTAGGGGTTAATTTCTCCAATCTTGGGATTACAAAGAAGGATTTGAGTTCTATCACTCAAAATTACCAAGTAGAATACATTCAAGATCTCATATCTCTTACTCTTAACCCATCATTTATAGAAGAAACTAAGGTAGAAGTTTTAGAGAAAATTAAAAGCTATGAAAGCTCAATTGTTTTTGCTCCTTTAACATTTGAACAACAACAGGATCTTATTACTAACGAAATAACTTCTATTCGTAAATTTATTAGGACCTCAAATGATAAATTAACTGCTATTTTAAACACTGATATAGATAAAATTCGTAATTCTATTACAAGTAAAGCAATTCTTGGTATCAAACAAGATAAGAAAGTCAAATTAAAAGCTATGACTGGATTTCACAGATCAATCGGTAATCAATTATTAAAGGCATCTTATGACAATTTACAAGATTTCTACTTCCTCTCCAAAGAAGGCTACCTCGCTCATGAAGTTTCTGAAGCAACTCGTGATAATACATACTTATATCTCGAAAAGGCACCTAGTTCAATTAAAGAAGTGCCTATTACTAGCTTAAAATTATTACATGAAAAACGTCTTTTCAGGGTAATTGATCTGTTTTCAGCATCGACCGAAGTATTAGATAGTGTTCTTATTCCTCGAAATAGTCAAAGGAAAATTAGACAAGGAAACTTTACGATCAGAAAATCCACACCTTTACCTGAGAAACTAAGAATGCTTATCGAGCAAGAACTTCATAGCATTCCTCTTGAGTTTCATAACATCGAAGACTTATTCTTCACAGAAATACTTTTCCCATGGTCTGAAAAAAGTGTACATTCATCAAAACCTAACGTATTTAGAACTGTTCTCGCCAGCCCAATTCTTTTCTTATATAATATGCCTTTAATTGAAAGGCTTGAGTTAACAAAAAGAGGTATTTGGAGTATTTTAGAATTTTTGACAGCTGATGCAAGATTCCTTTCTCAAGATAGCTCTTTATCAATTAAAGCTATAGAAACGATTAAATCAGAAATTATCCCTGAAAATGTAAATGAAGAGCGAGTTAAAACAGGTCATCAAATAGATGATTATCTAATATTGCCTGAGAATTTCAGTCCCATACTTCTTGAAATGGGCCTTTCCACGGTTGAAGATCTTTATTTAAGTTTCTTGGAAGGATCTCTTCAAAATCAAGAAGTAAAGACCTGGCTTGTGAAAATCAAATTACTACTCAGCCTTAATCCTTCAGCATTAAATGAAGAAATTGACCTTTCCCTTAACCTTAAAGAAGAAATGATGTATTCATCTATCGGTAATGTTGCTTCTTTAATGATGATACCAGTTGATCAGATTAGTCTTTCAACGGAAGTTAAAGAGTGGTGGTCAACTTTTAACAAGAAGATAAACTGGGGTGAGTTTATCAATGAGGCCATTCCGTTATTGGATAATAATACATTGGAAATAACTCCTCTTAAAGAAATAAAATGGCTCCCTAAAAAATGGATAAAAAGATTACCCTCATATGGATACCAGTCATTAAACCATCTTTTGGTAAGCAATAGTTTCATCCCCCCAACTCAACATTCCCCGTCTGCACTATCTGACTTTGTTCCATCACTTGATATTTCAATTGCAACTCATTCAGATCTTTCAACAAAGCAAGTGGAGAAACTTGTTGCTAATGGAATTAATACTCTTGCAAAACTGATTCTTAGTTCTTCAAAAGATATTGTAGAAATTCTTGGGCTTGAAGAGCTGGAAATAAAACAGATTAAAAACGATTTTCAATTTAGTACATTAATTGATAAGACTGAACTTACAAAAAGCGTAACCGAGTTAGAATTTGCACAAAAAATCTTTTCAAGTTGGAAAAGGTGGGGTGTAAATTCTCCTGAGAATATCTTGAGTTATATCCCATCCACGTTAAGAACTGAAGAGAAGCAAATCTTAAGAGAAGCTCTTAGATTGTTTGAAACACCTATTACGCTTATCAATAAAGATTTAGAAATAGAATGGGAAATCGTTCAACAATTGAAGAGAATCAATGTTATAAACCTTAAAGATTTACTTTACTTGAATCATATTCATCTTCAATCAAAAATAATTAAGAAAATTAAACTCAACTTAGGTAAATTATCAAAAGATGAAGTAACTCAAGCAAGTGGCGAAGGATTAAATGTTGAACTATTTAAGGATCTAAAGCGAAAAGAAGTTACTAGACTTCAAAGAGCCGGAGTTTCAACAATAGGTCAATTCATGATTTTAACACCTGAAACGTTAGCTAGTAAGACAGGGATAGAAAAGAACCTTATTGAAGACTTCCAAGACAAGTTGAAAGCTCCTTTCATTCGCATAAAAGATATAGATAGAACATTCTCTCGAGAGCTTATTGAAAATACCTCAATAAGAACAGTAGAAGAATACTTTAATCATCTAAGAACTATTGAAAAAACAGAACTAATCCCTGAATCAATCATTATAGATGATGAGATAACGATTGTTGATAAGTTACCTTCAAATATTAAAAACAAGGTAAGTTCACAAACAGGTTTCCAACGCCTAAGCTTTATGCTTCTTCCTAATAATGAAGAAGTAATACAGCTTGAACCAAGTTTTACTGAAGAAATTATTAAATGTCTTCAAAGTTCTTCTTCATATCTTTCATTACCTAGTAGACTTATTGATAGATTCCAACAAAACAAGTTTACAACGATAGCAGAGATAGTTATTGAACCATATAGAGATTTATCAAATGTTCTCAAAGTATCACTAGCAGAAGTTGATAAAATTCTCTCTACCATCGATTGGAAAGAAATCAATGAAAAGAAAAAGAATGATATTCATCAGCTTAAAAACTTTAATTGGTGCTCCGTGAAAGAATTAGAAGCCCTTAGTGAAATTGGTATTGACACACTTATTGAACTCATCAATTCAGAGCCTCTGTCTCTATTTATTACACAAGAATTTAGTCAAAAGCTTGAAGAAATTAAGAAAGATTTGGATTTACCAATTGCCAGTTTGAAGGGCTTAAGAAATGAAAGAAAAGAACTCAACTTACTCTGGGAAAACGGAATAATTACAGTTAATGATTTATTCATCAAACTTCAAGATGAATTAGGAGACAAAGACGAGGAGATAATCAACAAGTGGGCTCATTCTATTTCAAGACAACAAATAATATTAGATAGAACTGAAAGCATCGAGTTAGAATCCCTCTTCAAAGGAACAGAATATGAGTCTATTATTCAAGAAAAAATTTCTCTTATTAAAATTGAAGATCTATATAGCATACACAGACAACAAATCCTTGCAAAAGAAGAGTTGGATCTATTACCTTTAATTAATGTTTTAACCAATTCATCCTTCTATTTGTTTAACTATTCATCCGATGAATTCACCAATCTTCCATCTGAATTACAAACCTTAGGTGATGTGTTTCTAACTCCACTTGATACACTAAGTAAACAATTAGATATTTCACTACCTGAGTTAAAAACAACAATAACCAATGCTTCTATTTCTGAAATTGATGTGATGAAGAACACAAAAAGCCTTCCAATTTCTGACTTTTCATTGTTTGCTGATGAAATTGTCAATGAACTCTCTCAATATCAAATAACTCACTTTGCCGATCTCAAAGTATTTGATAAAGAACGAATAGAAAACATGCCTAAAAGACTTAAGCGAGAAATTGAGAAAGTTACAGAAATTAGCCCATTAGCTATCCCACAAATTGCTGAAAATATAGAAAGGGTAAATGCTTTAGTTAACTCATCAATTCAGACATTTTTAGACATACAACTTCATCCAAGAAAAGAATTAATCAAGATCCTTGGAATTGAAGTAGAAGAGGAAATAATAACCTACTTCAAAGAATTATTAGCCACTGATCTGCTTAAACCTGCAAGAATCGCAAGTTCATGGCTATTTACTGATGATGATCTTATTGAGCTAAAAAATAGTAATATTCAATCCTACCAACAACTAGCAGTAATTAGAAAGAAGGAAATTTCAACCTTCAGTAAACCATTATTAAAGAAAATAAAACATATAACTGAAACAGACCTCAAAGAAGTTATCCCAAGTAAATTAGTTACCAATGGTTCTATTCTTGGAAAAGTAAAACTTGTTCTCACTCAATGTCTTGAATTAGATAGTATAGCTCCTCTTTCAAAAGATGAAAAAGAAAGTATGCAACTGAAAGATTCAATTAGTGAAGTAGCAAAGTGGCTTAGAAGTAAAGGAACTGTTATTTCTGATCTTAAATGGGATGAAGAAATTAATCAATTGTTATTGGATGCAAGAATAAACAGCTTGGAATATTTATCTCTCCTTCAGTCTAAAGATGAACTAAAAGACATTCTGAAAGGGGTAGATACCACAGCCTTAAAACCCATTCTAAAGGGATTAATGACACCTATAGTTTACTACTTGAATTTCTCAGAAGAGAGTATGCAAGCATATGAAGAGAGTAAAGTTTCATCCATTGCTCAAATGTTCTCAATTCCAGATAAATGGATTCGTGATATCTTACCAATAAGTGCTGCAAAGCTAAGAGAGGCAAAACAATCATTTAATCTAACGAATTTGAATAAGACCATAGAAAACTCAAGTACGGCAGTTAATTACTATAAATGGCTTAGTTCCACTGAAATTGAAGAGTTGGAAGCAAAAGAGATTCGAAGTTTTGATGACATATATTGGCGAATCAATATTAAGACTGATGAGAACGGCCTTACTGAAAAGATAGGCGACTGGTTACGCTTACCTATTCTTGACATTCCTAAGATTTATTCTAATCTTGAACTATTCTTCTCGTTGAAACAAGCAGGAGTAGAATCAATTTATGATTTATTAAGAAACGTGAAGGAAGGAATATTAAGTAAACAACTTCACGTAAGTGCTCGAAGAATTACTCAATATGCGTCTTTTGCAGAAATAGTTATTCAAAGAGAAGAAACAGGATTTAATCTCTCTAAATTACCAAAAATGAGTAAAACAATCATCACTCAACTGAAAGCTCTCCAGATTGAAACAATGAGTGATATTATTACTTTTGGCACATCTAAACTAAATGATCTTGAGTTATCTGACAAAGAAAAGAGCTATCTTGATGCGTTTGTTAGCGTTCTTGACCGTCCTCTAATCTTTCTTGATGAAAGAATAACAGGATTCCAAGCCTTCCAATGGTCACTCAAAGGAGTTCAGACAGTTCAAGAGTTAATGATTCAATCAGCAAAGATAATGGCCAGAGGAACAGTATTTTCAGAGTTAGAGATTGATGAAATCAGGTCAAACTGGGATCCAGAAGAAATGATGAAAAAATTAACCCAGCAATCGACAGATATCACATCAACCGCACTACTTAGTGATCGAACGCAAGAATGGTTAAAAGAAGCAGGAATAGAGACACTAGAAACAATATTGTATGGCTTAAACCCAGTAAAAGCCGATAAAATTAAAGGAATAGGCAGAAAGACACTAGATCAAATTAAAGAGATGGTGTTTAAACCAGTTTTAGCGGTGCCTAAATTAGCAGAAAGGGCTCCAACAAAGTTAACTACATTGTATGATAATAATGTGCTGACAGTAGCCGATTTTCTAACATATGATCTTGAGAAACTCACAAAATGGTGTAACCTTACAAAGGAAGAATTACAAGAGATTAGAAGCAAGACTTCAATCGCAAGTATTGGTAATGAACTTCGACGAGAAACAATCAGTATAAACTGCTTGAAAGGATTACTTACTGCAGAAGATCTAACTTTTCTGAAGAAAGAAAAAATAGAAACATTAGAAGGGCTTCTATTTCCACTAGAGTTCTCATCTAAAAAAGCACAAACTAAAATTTACTCATTGAGAACAAAAAGCGTTCACCAGTTAACGCATCTTATTGATGTACTTGCTTTGAAGAAAGCTCACACTAATAAGTTAAAGGACAATGGAATAACAACTTTAGAGGCATTTACTCTATACCCAGCAAAAGAACTGCGAAAAATGCTTGACATAAAGAAGAAAATAGATTTAGAAAAAATACAATTAAAAATTGGAAAAATACCTCCTCCAAAAGCTAAACCAAAACCAAAAGCTAAAGCAAAGCCAAAAGCTAAAGTTAAAGCTGAAAAAGAAGTAATAGTTGAAGAAAAGAAAGTTCCTCAGCTCTCCAAGAAAAAATTAGAAGGAATGGCTTTTAATGATCTTAAGAAACATCTGAAGA
>DAOWED010000181.1 GCA_030638685.1 Candidatus Heimdallarchaeota archaeon
CTTTCGGGGTTCGATTTGAAGAATGGAATCAAAATAATCTACGATGCTCGAAATGGTTTCACGAATCTGAGAAAACTTTTGTTGCATCTCCTTTAATTTATTCTGAGTCCCAGAATCGAGCTGCTTTAAATTAATTAATGCTTGAAAATATCAATGTATGAAGATCCGGTGTGAGAAATGTCCAGAAAAAAACCAACTGAAGAAATTGTTCCCCCACCTCTATCGCTTGAGGAACTAGAAGAAAAATTTCCAGCTTTAGCAACTGAGATGAAGGATGGAAAAGATCAAATGATTCCGTTACAAACAGAAAAGCCAGAAGATTTGAAGTCTGTTAAAGTTTCAAAAGAAAAGGCTCCAGCGGTAGAAAAACCACCCACAAAAAAAGAAGAAGTTCAACACCAAGAGTATACATTGAGTGGTTATGTACCAAAAGCTGAAGATTTTATTCAACGTTGTTCAACCGTGGAGGAAGCAGAAGAGATTATCTCTTACCTTGAAAAAAAAGAAGAATTGGATGCAGAACAAGCGAAAGCTCTTCGAGAAAAGCTTAAGGATGAAGGGTTATCTTCATTCGGGGATGCTAAAACCACAGGCCATTATGAGAGAATAACAAGTAGAGCTCATAAAAGAACAATCTTCAAGCCTAAAAAGTAAAAGAAAAATAATTTTTCTGAACTCAAGTGAATTTTCTTATTCTGTTTTTTCTTCCCTTGAGGTAATTTTTAGCTGAAACTTTGAGTAATCTTCAATGATGTGTTCTTTGTTAACGCCCATCTTAATACGATCCCATGGAAATTTTTTATCAAGTGGATACTTATCAGGTAGAAGGTTATTATAATCCAAGCCATGCTTCTTTACAGCTGCTCTCCAAGCACCTAAGCCACCACCTTTTTCAGCAGCAGAAACAAGTACAGGAGCTAGCTCTGTTCCAGCTAAGGAGGCAAAAGACTGAATATATGCCCATCTTTCATCAAAAATTTCATGACGAATTCCTTTAATTTCTCGAAGCATCTTTTCAAGTTTTTTCTTCTTTTTTCTAATCCCCGGAAGAGTCCAGAAGGGACCATATTGAAAAGAGGTATGTGGTTTTGGAATGAAGGGGTTGATACCAACAGTTAATCTTCCTCCAACAATTATTTTCTTGATTTCTTTCACGAAATCAACTATTTCAAGGAGAGATTCGTCTGTTTCCTCAGGAAGACCATAGATAAAATAAAGCTTGAAAAGATGCATTCCATTCTCTTTTGCTAGTTTAATTGCAGAAAGAATATGCTGATTTGAGAGTTTTTTGTGAACTAACTCTCGAGAATCATCACTCCCTGTTTCTGGAGCCAAAGTTAAAGTTCTTGCTCCTCCTCTTTTAATCAACTTAATTAATCTAGGAGTAACTGATTCAGCTCTTAATGAAGGAATAGTTACCTTTAGACCTTTTTCAACAATATACTCCACTAAATCTTCGAATTGAGGGTGAGAAGAAACGGCAGAGCCAAAAAGTGCTATTTTGTCATAGAATCCTTGCTCAAATGCAGTATCAACTAATTTTGTTAACAAGGCAAAGCTTCTGTTACGAATTCGAGGTCTCATATGACCAAGTAAACAAAATCTGCACCTTGAAATACAACCTCTGTTGACTTCTACTAGAAAAGCTGAGCCAAAAATGGGATGAAACTTCTTGTCCGAAGAACTCACATCAGCAATTGTTTGATGGGTGGGAAAGAATGATTTATCCCACTCTCCATGGACAACATTGCACATTGTTATTTTTTCGTCCTTGTTTTCGGAAAGAGAAGTGACTTTTTCACCAGAAACGAATCCTTCAACCTTTGCAAGAGCCTCAATTTTTTCCTTTTTAGAAGGTCTTGAAAGGGCTTTGATGAACTCCTGCTCTACCGGCTCAAGGTCTCCTATGAAAAAGAAATCAACAATGCTAGCAAGAGGGAAAGGATTTGAAGTTACTGTTGGTCCTCCAACGATAATTAAAGGATCTTCTTTTTTTCTGTTGTCTCTGAAAGGATTGATCCCTCCATCAATCATTGTCCTTATCAACCCTACATGATTGAGTTCATATTGTATTGTACAAGCAATAACATCCAGATTTTTTAAAGGTAGTTTACTTTCAATTGTAATTGGGCCTGTTTCTCGAGGAAAAATTCTCTCTGCAACAATCTCTTCACTTGAATTAAGAAGCCCATAGAGATAGTGAATTGCAAGTGAAGCCATTCCAGCTTGATATGATCCTGGGAAAAGAATTCCAACAACTGTTTCTTGAGTAATATTCTTACGAATTACATTGTGCTCAACAAGTCCTTCCATATGATTCACTTTCGCTTCATTTTATAATTGCATTTGAAATTGCTTTTAGTCCATATCTTTCGTGACTAAAGCTTCTGAAGGGTAAATATGTTTACCACTTTTAATCTTGATTCCTGGCATAATTTGAGTATTAGTTGAAGTTTTAACACGATCTCCCATTATCACTCCAAGTTTTCTGAGTCCAGTATTTTCTTTCTTACCAGAAATATTCACCCAGATGTTGCCATTATCATGCCTTAGATTGGCAGTTATTGTTCCTGCGCCTAGATTACATTTTCTTCCGATGATACTATCTCCTACGTAAGAGAGGTGAGCAGCATGGGTTCCTTTGTAAAGAATGGTATTCTTGATTTCACAAGCATTCCCCACTTTAACTTCTTCATCAAAAAAGGAAAAGCTACGAATATAACAATTGGGACCAATATCGCAGTTAGCACCTATGTAAACTGGTCCTTCAATATATGCTCCACTTCTAATTCTTGTTCCTGCGCCAATTTGGACTTTCCCAAGAAGATGTGCTCCATCTTCAATTATTGCATCCTCGCTGATTTGATAGTCTTCAGCTTCTATGCTCATTATTTTTTTGTTAGCTTCAAGTAGTGCCCAAGGTCTTCCTACATCAAACCAGTATTGGTCAATTTTAACACATTGAGCTACTTGTTCTTGAATGAACCCTTCTATTGCATCAGTTAATTCCAATTCTCCTCGAGGAGAGGGAGTTAAATTATCAATAAATTGCCAGATAGTAGATGGGAATAAATATATTCCTGCATTAATTAGGGCGTTATCAACTTCTTCTTGTGGCTTTTCTATAATTGCTGTAAGCTCCATCTGATCATTATGAAAGAGTGCGCCAAAATTAGTGATATTTTCTCCTTCAAAACCAGAGATGAATGCTTTCTCTTTCTCTTCTAAAGCAAGTTTATGCATTTTGTTTATTATTTCAGTGTCAAAAAGAAGATCACCATAAATGACAAAGAAAGGGCTTTCCTTGATAAACTCACTAGCTCTCTTAACTGCATGACCTGTTCCTTTTGGTTCTCCCTGGGGGATAAATTCTATATCTGGATATTTTAAACCAATTTCTTCTTCAATTAACTCGCTCTGGAAATCAACTATTATCCCAATATCTGAGACCCCTATCGCAAGTAGAGCGTCTATAGATCTCTCTAACGGGCTTTTTCCAGCAATTTTAAGAAGAGGCTTTGGAACATTATCTGTTAATGGTTTAAGTCGTTTTCCAATACCCGCAGCTAAGATTAATGCTTTCATGAGATAATAATTTCCTTATTTCTTTTGAAGCTTTGTTTTTGAAAAATAAAGGCGAAGAATTAATAATTAAAAGCAATAACTCAACATAAGACCATATCAAACTAACAAATTTGGTCTAGTGAAACTAAATATCAAATAAAACTAGTTCATGAAGTTAATTATCATGAAACTAATTTTACAGAAAAAAAGGTGAATAAAAATGAAACCCAATTTCATTGGACTTATTTCAGAAAATCATCCAGAGAAAGGAATACTTGTTCATATCGGTTATAAGGCCGATATCAACCAAGAACTAGAATTAATGGGGTTAGGAAATGGATTGAAGTGGGTAAGAAATAAATCCAAAAGAATGAAAGTGGGAGCATTTGTGGATATTAATACTGCAATTTATGTTATAACATTACCATTAGAAGAAAATTGTCAGTTTAGAGCTAGATCAAGTCAGAAAGATTCAAGAATAGATGACTGGGAAGATGCAGAAACACATCAACTTGAGTTTGAGAAAAAAACCAGAAGTGTTTCAGTATCAAAAACGCTCATTCCGCTCAGAGAACCTCCTTTATTGACGATAGCTGAATTATTTGTAATATGGGAACAACCAGACGTAGAAATACCCGGAGAACTGGCAGAGATTTACGCTTGTGATTTTTATGAGAAGTATGAGTATGTTAATGGTGTACGTCATACTCCTGAAGAATCAGATGAAACAGAAAAAGAGGGAAAAGAGCCCAAAATTGAGCAAATTATGTTTGCTTTTGATGCAACTATAAGAGCAAAGGATGGAGTAATCATTAAGGATGAATTTCAACGAATGCCTTCCGAGGCGTCAATCAAGCCTAAGCAGACTATAAAAATATTAGAAAACGCTGCAATTTCAGATTATGGAGCAGAAACACACCTTTTACTGTATCATGCATTATTGTACCTAAAAACCCCATTCAACAAATATTCTCTTGATTTACTCAGTGAACTTACTCATGGATTAAGATTTTTAATAAGAAAAGAGCACAAAAGATCTATATGGAATATTATACGCCCAGTTTCTGCCTTAATGCACAGAACCGCTTTGTTAATAGTATATCAAAAAGAAGGGGAGCTCCCTCTTGAATTTATCGAAGAACAAAGAGGGGAAATACTTGAAGAAGTCAAGATAGAGTTGAAAAAGCTAAGGGATAATCTTTACCAGTCATCTCGTCTTACACCTAACTCTCAAATAACTAATGACTTTCTGGCCTACGATCTTGAACTATTAAGAGAAATAATCTAATAATATTCCTCAGAGAATCGTGTTCAAAGGCGATTAGTTTTCAGTTGATGGTTCTGAACCATCAAATTGTCTGTGGAACATTGAACTAGCATCTACAAGTTTTGAGTATAATTCAACATAGCAAGATGCTAATGCCGCATGACTGATATCAGATTGAAAGCGGTTATGAATATTCTCTTCGGTTTCTTCATTTTTGATCAATCTATAGAAGAATCCAGAGAATTGTTTTACGAAAACAATTATTGCAACTGGGAATATGAAAATGAATTTTATGATAATTGCGAAGAAGGTTTTCCAAGGATTAGTTGGAGGAGTAGGTTCTTCAGGGATCAAAGGCAAGGCAGGCATTTTTTGTTCAACTGCAGGAACTTTTGGTTCAACGGCAGGAATTTGAGCAAGAATATCGTCACTTACTTGTAATTGATCTATCCCCAAGCCTTCAACAGTAACTACTACAGTATCTTTTCCAAGCACTTTATTCTTGAGATAATGCATCTTTGAAACAAAAATAATAGGGGAATTGTTCAAGGCAACGAGAATTTCTCTCCATCGCATCTTATGGTATTCAACAAATTCATGCCTCGAAGTAGAACCAGCCTTAAAACGAAATTCTTCATAAACAACCTGAAAGTAAAGCCCTATACCCCAGAAAAGAACAACAAAAGGAGTGACAATTGCAGTGAAGAAATTCTTAATCCTTGTCCAGAATCTTTGAGATGGAGTATCGAGTTTGTACTGATCTTCAATAAATTGACGTACTCCAAAGGCAAGTCCAGTTGAGATTTCGGCGAAATCTGCATCACTTAAGAGTTCATGATATTCTTGTTCTTTTTGGACAATACCTTTCATAGCACCGGCAATTAGAATAGCGTTAACCATATCAACTGGGGCTTGTCTGTAATCAATTTTTACATTAATTAATCGTAAAATGTCTTCTGCATCATTTTTTGGTATACCCATGGTTTCAGCAAAATTCTTTATGGCTTTTTTACGTCTCCAGAACATAAGTGGAAATTCAAGCTGATAAAGACTTAGTGCGAATTCTCTGGCTAATTCTTCCTTAATTGTTTCAAAGTTTAAATCACCAAGACCACCCCCAGTTTGTTTAACTAGGTCTCGAATTTTAGATCTCATCTGGGAAGGAATTTGGCTTGTATCTCTTGCCAAAAGACTATTTACCGAAGATTGAATGTCATTAAGTTCATTTTTTATTTGGCTTGAAAAATCTTGGAGGGTTTCAGCATCAATAGGGGGCATATCCAGTAACATGAAACCACTTTTCGTTGCTAAAAAGGGAATACTGAAGAGTTGTTCAAGTTTCCAATAAATAGAAGCACCTCTATAGGCTCCTTTTTTTAAGCAGTAATTTTTGCACCCGCTAAAATAAGTGTAAACCGGACCAAAGAGGGTGGCTAAAAGAGAAATGACAACCGTAAATGACGATAAAACAAGAACAATAATCCATGGGTTTTCAGCAAAAAATTCATTTTCCATTAATAATGGACCCACACCTAATAAAACAAGTATAGCGAAGGAAAGCCCATAATCAACTGTTTGCCCGATGGCTTTTCTTGCGGCATAACCTTTAGCAACTTGATCTTGTTGATTTTTGAGTTCACCCAGTTCTTCGATTGCTTCCATAGCCGCAGACCTTTCTCCGGAAATGAAAATGTCGGATATAGCAATTAAGAGCATTCTATAAGCAGTAATAATTGGTAATAGTTTTCTTACTTTCTCAGGAAATATGGTGTCTGAAATAATAAGAACAAGACGAGCAAATATGGCAATGAAGAATATTAATGGTAAAAACATCAAAAAGAAAAAGTGAAGGGATCTAACAAAAGAAAGCTTCAAAATCATCAATGATAAAATAATATCAAGTCCACCGATAATTAGTAGGAAAACGATGAGTAAGTAATAAAAAGAAGCCAATAATTCAGTTGAGATTGAGTTTGTTACCCAAATAACTGAAAAGAGAATTGTAAGATTTAACAATAGTAAAGCCAACGCTCGAATGATTATTGATGCTCTGTTATCGGGTTCTTGAAGTTGTTCGGTTGGATATGTTTTATTGTTTGCCATATTATTCCCTTTTATGAGTATAGACTTACTTTTTTTAAAATGTTCTTACTACCTTTAAAACAATATCTGTAAGTAAACTGAAAGACGATTAAAGTAACGTAGAGGCGATTAAGGAGGCAATCTCTAGAAATGGTACGTTTGAAAAACTAAAAAAATCAAAAAAGGCTTCTTGAAAAATTCAAGAGAAAGAAAAAGGTAAATTAAAAACTGAAAGTGGAAAAAAGATTATTTATACTCAACTTTGTGGCATTTGCCACAATAAAATCTGTCTCTATGTTCTGCCATATAAACGCCAGGTCCACATTTTTCACATTGCTTTAAGACTGGTTTTCCGTCTTTGTAATATTCATTTGGTTTTTTTCCCATAATAATCACTTTATTTTTCTTCTTCAACCAGCTTATTTCTTTTAAGCATATAAGGTGGTTCTACTGCTTTCATTGCTTCTTCATTCTCATAAATATAAACTAGAGCCTCTGATCTTGCACCACCAAATTGACCTTGAATTTCTCTGAGGATCATTGTGTCTTTTTCTTTGTTTAATAGCGCACATAATCTTGAAACAACAACTTCTCTACTTGGGATGGCACTTCCGGGGTGCTCAATTGTGAATTTAATTTCTTTTCTGGATAGAAGCGTATTGTCATGCTCATCTGTTATCTTGATTTCCATGTATTTCCCCAATTCTCAAATAATTTGTGATTATTAAAAATGGATCGATCGTTCACAACCAGTTTTGAAACAGAATCATATTCATAAAAATGGCAAAATCGAGCAATTAATTAACAAATAGGTAGTTCTTTCATTGATGACCGACGAGAAGGATTCCCAAGTAGAAACAAGTACAAAACCAGTAAAACGTAAACGTTCTGCTTACCAGCCCGAAATAAGTATAGGAACAATAGGCCAAGTAGATGATGGAAAATCAACACTAGTAGAGTCTTTTACTGGTCGTTTTCCAGACACTCACTCCGAAGAGTTGGCAAGAGGAATTTCAATTCGTTTAGGTTATGCTTCTTGCGAGTTCAAATCATGTTCAAAATGTGAACCTCCAGGTAATTATACCATGGAAAACAAATGCCCAAAATGTGGAGCTCGAACCAAACTCTTACGAAGAGTTTCTTTTGTAGACGCTCCCGGTCACGAAATTTTGATGGCTACAATGCTAACTGGAGCTGCAATCATGGATGGAGCAATACTTGTTATTTCAGCAACGCATGATTGTCCACAACCTCAAACTAGAGAACACTTATCAGCTATCTCAGTTCTTGGAGTAAAAAATGTAGTAATAGCTCAGAATAAAATCGAACTAGTCTCACCTGAACGAGCTAAAGAAAATTATGAGCAAATTAAAGAGTTCATCAAAGGAACTATCGCAGAAGACGCCCCCATTATTCCTATAAGTGCAATGCATGGAGCAAATTTTGATTATCTTATTCAAGCAATCGAAGAAAGAATACTTACTCCCGAAAGAGATGCTACTCTCAGTCCTAGGATGGCTGTTGCTAGAAGTTTTGATGTAAATCGTCCTGGAACAGAACCCAATGATTTAGCAGGAGGCGTTTTAGGTGGATCAATTTCTCAAGGTCAATTTTCAGTAGGTGACAAAATCACTCTTCTTCCCGGTCTCAAAAGAAGACAAAAAGGCAAACTCGAATTTTTACCCGTTGAAACCGAGATAACAACTATCCAAATTGGTGATGGTCGAACTGTTGAAACAGCTGGACCTGGTGGCTTAGTTGCAATAGGCACAAAACTTGATCCTTCAATGACACGTAGTGATTCCTTGGTTGGTTCTGTTATTTCTTTAGCAGATAAACCTAAAGTAATGAATAAATTTACTCTTAAGACTAATCTTCTTAAAAAAGTTGTAGGATTATCTACTCAAAGTACAGTATCCCCTCTCTACCAAAACGAAAACTTAATGCTTAATGTAGGCACCGCAACTACCATCGGCAATGTAACCGATATTGGTTCAAAAGGGCTTGTTGAGTTTGTTTTAAGAGTTCCAGTAGCTTCTGACCCTGGGGCAAGAGTGGCTATTTCTAGAAGAATAGATAATAAACATCGTTTGATTGGCTATGGAATTGTTCAGTAGGTAACGAGGTGCTTATTTTTTCTGATCAAATTATTCTCTTTGATACTAATTTTTTACTTCCTTTTCCAAAAAACATTAATTTAGAGAAAGAGCTCGACAGAGTCTTTCCTGGCGGAAAAATAGTTATTCTTGATTTTATTCTAGATGAACTAATTGGATTAGCCAAAGAGAAAAGTTCAATTGGTCGTTCTGCAAAGCTAGGTCTTCAACTAGCTCAAAAGTGGACAAACATGGTTTCTGATGCAGAAGGCCCCACTGTTGATGATCGTTTAGTTGCTGCTGCACAAGATCTTAAGGCTATTATAGCCACTAATGATAAGGAACTGCGTAAAAAAGCTAAGCAAAAAGGTGTTCCTGTAATTTTCGTAAGGGGATATTCTCATTTTGAATTAGAAGGGCAAATTTAAACAAAATCGGCAAAAAAGTTTCTCCTTCAAGAAAGGATTTCATTCTATGATGCCTTTTAATTATTGAAAGTTTGAAAATTTGAAAATTTCAAGATAAACTAATCTCTATTAAAATACCTTACAAAAAGATGATTTTTCCCCCGGAAACTAAAGATTATAACACTAAAGTGCCTCAATGATAGATTGATCACCGTATTCAACTATTTTTAAGTTGAGCTGAGCAGTATCTTCATTGATTGTGTTTCCACGCACCATTCTTCTTCTTCTGATACCTTTCGTACGAAGAACTTTGGTAATTCTTGTTTTATCTCTTCTTTCTTTGGTACCTCTTTTCCTTCTTGATCTATACCCTGTACTGGGTGTGATAAGGATCCTTTTTCTTAATCTACCTTCTACATCTCTTCTCATTGGAAAGCCATCAGCGTCAGAACCACCCGTTATTATCAATTTAAATCCGGGCATTCCTATACTATCTCCTTCAATAGTTTCTCCTATTTTCTTTCCGTAAAGAATCTTTGTATCTACTTCTTCAAGTATTTTTTTATGACATACGCCACGAGGTTTTTGCTCGGGATTTGCTATATTGAGAAAAATATTAACCATAATAATCATCCATTTATTTTAACCAGATTTTTAGTTTTACGCATGAGATAATACTTTGGACTTTCTTATCTCCAAAGACTTTAAGGGATAAATTTTTACTAATTTATCATAAATTTCTGCTTTGAACTCATTACTTAGAACACGCTCAACAAAACTTGGTAATCCATGTTCTTGTGAATACCCGTCCATTGAATCTACTACTATTTTTCTCATAGAACGTTGCTGACTTGACGAACATCTTGTTGGTGTTATACATGTTACAAAAATTCTAACTCTTGATTTATCTTTAAGAACTAAATCTGATATACAATCTATTCTTGTTCGGTGATTTCTAATTTGAGCTCTAATGAAATCTCTTGAAATTTCATGTCCTGAAAACTGAGTTTCAGCTGTTTCACCAGAAACGCTTGTGATTTTAAATCTTAATTTTGTTTGCATATCTTCTACATTATCAGTAAGTTCCAAGAGTCCAATCTCTATTGATCTTCCAATTAAGGCTGAAGAATCGGCTGCTACAGTTTCACCGATATTTTTTTCACTAATGTAAGGAGGGGCAGTGATGTTAAACCATTCTTTAATAGACCACTTATCGATTACTGAACCTCGTCTTCTACTTCTTGCCATTTTGTTTTCTTTCCTAATCTGGTTTCTATATTTGACCTAATCTAACTAGCATTTTTAAAAATGGTGATTTTTGTGATTTGAATCGTCTTCTTTAATTTGACTAGTTCTTCTTTTTTTTGGCTTTTATTGAATTTGTAAGAGAAATCTTGCTACTATGCAAAATTATTTTCAACCGTTAGGGTTGATACTTCTTTCTTTTTCTTTAATTTTACTGATTGGCGCTTTATTTTTGATCCAAATTATTGCATTGTGAAATAAGAATCAAATGTTGAATAATCTCATCCCAAGTATTCTTTAATCTGCCGAGACTGAATGAACCCGAAATAATAAGTTTCCAAGTATTATCTTCCATCAAAGTACTAAGCTTCATTCCTTTTGGAAGAATGTGATCAGGAGCTGTAACTTGAGAGAATAATTGGAGCATGTTTTCATCTAAAAGAACTTCCAGCTCACTTTTAATACTAATCACTTTTTCTAAACCTTCAAAACTCATAAAATAACCTTTCAGCTTTACTCCGTTAGTTGTAAGGAAATTATTTCGTTTAAGGCTTGAATAAATGGTTCTTCTAGCTCTTGAGCAATTCTTGCTCCAGCTGCAACGTTATGCCCTCCTCCTTCGTCACCAGCATTAATCTTGGCAAGTGCTTCTCTCATTGCCTGTCCTAGATCTAGTCCTCTTGCCACAAGTTCATTTGTTCCTCTTCCACTCATTTTTAGGGAGGAATCATCACTTAAAGCGGCCATAATTAGAGGTTTTGAAGGATCAATAATTCGATTACCCATGGCAATAGATGCGATTGTGCCAATAGCCGTATCTTTTATCTCAGTTTTAGCATTGAGGTAGAACATACCATCGAACTCAGTGATTGATTCAATATTGTCTTCTAGAAAAATTAGAAAATCAGAGATTTCTCCACGATATTGATTGCTAATTTCAATTCCTTGTTTAAACACATAACCTCTATCACCCATACAAACGGCAATACCAATACTTGGTTTTCCTAGTCTACCGCAAGCATTCAAAAATGTTGAAAACTCTCGAGCATCTCTGAGCGGTGAACCAAGTTCTTCATTGTTCAAAATATAATTAGGTCCAACTATTTTTTTGGCTTCATTAGGGGAAACGCCACCAAGAATCATTTTCTTAACAAGTGCAGAAGTGAAAATAGTTCTCTCTTGCTTGGTAAGATCTGCAATTGTACGCCATCTATCTCCTTCTTTTAATGGGATACCTATCTCTTTCAGAAATCTCACAGCATTATCTTCATTACCGGTAATATCCGGAATAAAGGGCTCTGTTGAATACTGCAGTATTCTATGAATGGGTCTGGTTTCTCTACCAAAGAGTCTAATACCTGTAAAAGAATTAAGCAAATTACTTTTTAGACCTTCTTCAACCATCATCTGATTAAGATTGGAGAACTTGTTTTCTTCTCCCTCTTGCCTGTCTCCAATAGCTCCTACTATACCTAATACTGCTAAATCATTATTTTTTGGATCAATTTCTTGAGCGAAAAAGAAGGCCAATCCTGCCCCTGAAATCTCGTGAGATGAATCAATCCCTACAAGGTGTGGATTCACATGAGCCCAGTTATCAACTAAAGGAGATTCATCATTTTCAATAGGGGGATGATGATCAAGAATTATAACTGAACTGTCCTTAAACTTCTCCTTAAGACGAACAAATTGACCTGAACCAAAATCAGTAAAAATTATTCGAGGGGGTTGAAGGTCAGCAATACTTTCAATTATTTCATCTTCTAATTGTCTTTTAACTTGAACCTGAAATGGAATATTGGCCCTTGCAAGTGTTGAAGCTATTATTCCTCCAGCCGATAAACCGTCGGCATCTAGATGAGTCACTATCAAAACGGGTGTCTCTTTATCATTAAGTAATTGCTCAGCGGCAAATCTAATTGCTGAAAATAGCTTTACTTCTTTTTCATCTAACTTCATTAAATTCATATCATTCAAGCCAGTATCTTTTTTGAGTGTTTAGATTTGAATCGATAAATAACTGTCTTGAAATGATAACTAAAAAAATATTTTTGGGTGGGGAAGGCGTTGAATAGAGCTATTATCTTAATAGAATAGCTGCTTCTTCAGGTTTATATCTCCATTTGGGTGGAAGAACACCTTCTCTGGAGTAATATTTACCTAATCTTCTGATTTTGCTTTCAATTAAGGTTAACCCTCGTCTTGAATGAAGATCCTTTTTATTTTCAACCATGTGATTTCGTAAATTGTGGGCTTGTGCAATAAGATTCCTGATATCTTCAGGAATACCTGTCTTTACATCAGCTTCAATAAGGATTTGATTAACTTTCAAACCTGTTGCTAAACGGACGCTAGGGACACCAAAACTATCTCTAAGTGTCATTCCGATTTGGGCAGTAGAGCTTCCATGACGGGCTAAATCAACAATTTTCTTTTTAATTTCATCAGAGGACATTTCGACCCATTCAGGATTTTCAGTGCGAGGGGGGCGAGTTGAGCCTGATTTCCCTTTAGCACGACTATGCATTCTTGCCATTTCTATTTTCTCCTATTAATCTAATCACAGAAATTGTTCTTTTAAAGTATGTTGATTACTTACCAATTGTGAAATGATCTTTTAGATAACTTCAGCATTGAAACTTAATAAAAAACTCTACTCAAAACTCTTAATTGGTACTTTTTTGTCAGTCTTTCAAAAATCTAGTCCTAAATCTAAAGCGATAACTGAATGAGTAAGCGATCCCATGGATATAATATCAATAGGTAAAGAAGCATAGTCCTTAAGGTTAGCTGGATTTATCCCTCCACTAATTTCTAAGATAACTTTTTTTCTCAATCCCTTCTCAACTAATGCTTTATGAATAAGCTGAATTTCCTCCGGTTGTATGTTATCAAGCATTATAATATCTGCACCCATTTCTGCGGCTAAAAGGGCGTCTTCCATTGTTTCTACTTCAATATCTATTCTTTTAGTAAAATCTCTATTCTCAATGGCAAGTTGAAGGGCCTTACTTACGCTTCCAGCAGCTTGAATATGATTATCTTTGATTAGTAAACAATCAGATAAACTAAATCGATGAGTAGTTCCTCCAGCAATTTTAACAGCATATTTTTGATATTTTCTCAATCCTGGGAGTGTTTTTCTCGTTGCAGCTATTTTTGCTGTTCCGTTATTCTTTGCAACAATAGCAACCATGTTAGCAACTTGGGTTGCTATCCCAGACAAATGTGTCAGAAAATTAAGCATTAAACGTTCAATCAGTAGTATCTCTCGAGTGTTACCGCCAAGTGAAAGGATCTTATCACTTTCAACTACATTACTTCCATCATTAATATGAATTGTATAATCAATCCCTAGATAATCTAACACCTGAGAAATGATGGGTATTCCAGCAACGATGCCACTTTTTCTCGCTCTTAAAACCGCTTTTGTTTTATCAGTGGCTGGAATAATTGCTTCTGAGGTAACATCCCCGTATTGGGCATCCTCATGAAGCCAGTTTTCAACCTCTGAAATTGTGAGTCTGGGTGGTTTGGTGTCCATAGTTCTTAATTGGTTAACGTTTTGAAAAAAGTTATTATGATCAATTTTTTGATCAAATGAAAAACTACTGGTCAAAAAATCAATCTAAAGTGCTTCTAATAAAGAAAATCGATAAATTTAGTTATTAAATGTAACATTTCAAAACTAGCTTCACTAGTTTATAACAGCAAAACGTTTGTTTAAATATCTCAAATTAAGGAAATAATTAGTTCTAAACTAAACGAAGGATTGCGAAATGCTCAAAATAGCGATGATTGGTGCTGGTTCCATTGGTCAATCAATTATTGATCACTTTGTAGGAAAAAAGCAATTAGAAATTGCTTTAGTATACGATTTGAAAACGTCTTCTCTTGAAGAGGTTAACAAAAAGTATGGCATAGAAGTTGAATCTAATTTTGATAAGTTTCTCGCAAGAATAAAGGAAGTTGAGGTTTCACTCGTTGTAGAAGCAGCTGGGGTAGAAGCAGTACAATCTTTTTCTCTTTCAATCTTAAATGAAGGAATTGATTTAGCTTTAATTTCAACTGGAATTTTCGGAAAGGAAGACTTTGCACAAGAACTGAAAGAGGTAGCTGAACAAAAAAATTGCAAAATTTACCTTCCATCAGGGGCAATAGCTGGACTAGATGGGATAAGAGCAGCTGCAGTTTATCCTTTAGAGTCAGTAGTATTAACAACTACAAAATCTCCTAAAAGCTTAGGAATCGAAGCAAAAGAACGAAAGCTTATTTTCAAGGGTACAGCTCGAGAAGCAATTGAAAAGTGGCCTAAAAACCTTAATGTAGGCGTTTCACTTGCAATGGCTGGAATAGGAATTGATGAAACACAGATAAAATTATTCGTGGATCCTTCAATCGAAGTTAATACTCATGAAATAGAGGCGGACGGCACTTTTGGACACCTTTCTATAGCAGTAGAAAGTTTCCCAAGTGAAATGAATCCAAAAAGTAGCATACTAGCTTCTCTTTCTATGATTAATTTATTGGAACGATTAACCTCTCATATTATCTTTATGTAACAACTGGTGATAAAATGTCGATTGATTTAGTATCTGAAATATTACGGCTAAAAGAAGAGAAAGATTACGTTATTCTATGTCATAACTACTCTTCCCCAACATTATATCCTATTGCAGATTATTTCGGGGATAGTTTAGGTTTGTCTAAGTTAGCTGCCAAAACATCAGCTTCTCGGATAATGTTTATCGGAGTAACTTTTATGGCTGAAACGGCTTTAATTTTAAGTCCAGAAACCATGGTACAACAAGCTTCTTCCAGCCCCCATTGCCCAATGGCTGCTCAACTTAAGCAAGAACAGATTAAGGAGTTCATAGAAAAATATCCAGAAGCAGCAGTGGTTACTTACGTAAATACTAGAGCTGAAGCAAAAGCTCTATCTGATGTGTGTGTGACTAGTGCAAATGCTGATCGAATTATCAGTCAGCTGGACGAACAACAAATTCTGTTTGGACCTGATGCTAACTTAGCTGCTTATGTTCAAAAAAGAGTTCCTGAGAAAGAAATTATTCCAATGCCTGGTCCACGAGGTGGTTGTTATGTTCATCGTCAATTTAAACTGGAACACTTCGAACAAGTTAAAGCACAGCACCCCGATGCAATTTCAATGATGCACCCTGAAGCTTCTACAGTCCTACAAGATACTTCTGACTATGTTCTCAGTACTGGCGGAATGGAACGTCTCCCTACTGAAATTGATGCTCAGGAATTTATTGTTGGAACTGAAATAGGCATGGTTGATCGACTTGCTCATCTTTTCCCAGATAAGAATTTCTATCCCCTCTTCACCGGAGGAATCTGCTATCAACAAAAGAAAAACACTCTATACTCTCTTTATGAAGCAATGGCATTTGACAGAAATGTCGTTAGGTTAGATCCTGATATCCTATTACGGGCAACTGCTCCAATTGAGCGAATGTTAGAACTTTCATAATTCTATAAGAGTTTTTAACGATTTTTCACAAGAAGGAGTTTTTTTTAATCATTATTCAAGTGAGTTCCTATGAGCGAATCAACCGAAGCAACAGAAACTAAACCTGCCTCTGACTGGACGCCTATCAAAAAAGAACTTAGGTATTTTTACTTTTTACCGTATATTATTACTGCTATTCTTAGCCCTTCAATACTTATCTTTGTCTTTAATTTTAATACCTCTAACTTTTTTTATATACTAAGTTTTTATCTTATGATGGGGTTGATTTGGCCCATTACTATTTTTGCTTGGCCGGCTCCTATGCTTTCTTTATTTCGCGCAGACCAATGGACTGATCTTATTATCTACAGTTTTGCTTTTGTAGTACCTATTGTTTCTTTTACAATGGCTTATTTTAATCATAGAGCGTATTTGACTAAAAAATTAGGATCCAAACCCTCTTTCCTAAAAATGCTTGATCATTACCTCTAGCATTTTCTTCTTTTATTCAAATTCTTTCTAACGGCTCATAGATGAAACACGCGTGGTTACTACCAAGGTAGTTACGTAGTAACAATATTTATTAGTAATGGAGAGAATTGATAATATAACAAGTAAATGAATCAATGGAAAAACCGTTGAAATAGGGTGAAGTATGAAACATTTGCTTGTCATGAGGTAAAGGCGTGAGAAAATGGGCATATTCAAATCAGTAGTAACACCAGTATCGGGTTTATGGCTCGCAAGTCTAGTGTGTGTAATAGTATTTGCTTCATTAAGTATGGCAAATGTACAAAAGAATGAAACGATTACTATTCAACCAGAACTAGATCCAGTTAATGAAAGCTATAGAGAGTATCAACTATTTACAGAGTCAACAGTAACATTACAAATAGCTATCTTTGCAATGAGTGACAATATGAAAAACGATCATATGGATGGTAGTACAACACTAGCTATTGCATTGGTAAGTGATGAAGCATATGATAATTGGAATAGATCTTTAACTCCGGGAAGTTATTCAGGAGAAGAAATCTTTGGAGGAATTTCACTTAGAATATATGAAGTAGAAACTTCACAACTAGTACGTTCATTTGAAACAAGTTCAGACTGGCATTTAATAATCTGGAATTTATCAGCAGAAGAGACAGCAGAAGTTTTCGTAGGTTATGGGAAAATACCACCCGTATTCCTTATTCTATTGGTAGTTTTTGCTGTATTATTCGGAATAACAACTACAATACTATCAATATTACTTCCAATAGCCATAGTAGTTTCAACAGTTAGTTTCTTTACAAGAGAAGATAGAAGGAAAAGATTAGCTTATTATGAAAAAATATCGGCAGAACAAAAGCAAAAGCCACCTAAAACGAAGAAAAGAACTGTGCAAGAACCTGTGGTAGAAACACCAGCTCCAGTATCAACTCCCGCAGAATCAACTCCAAGTCATTCACTTCCCCCAGAAGAAGCAATAGCTAAAGCAACACAACGAGCAAAAGCTGCAAAAGTTACCAAAACGGCAAAAAAGAGTCAAGAAGTTACATTTGCTGAAAAAGTAAGCAAACTGTATGACTCACTAAACTTCCAAGAAATGGTTGTTTTTGGAGTAGCAATAGCTTTAATGATCTTGGGATTTGTATTGGGAATAACCATCTCATGGATAATTTTTGGTCCATTAGCTTTTGTCAGTATTATTCTAGGAATGCTTTCATATGCCATGCTTAGTGATAGACAAAAACTTCAAAGAAACCTTATTTCACTGGTACTTCTTCATGGTCGAATTACATTAAAGGAGGTATCAGACCTCTTAGGAGTTTCCAGCCCAAGAATAATCAATGCGTACTTGGATGTAACATATGATAATGAAGGAGTCCTGTACTTTGACACTCCAACTTCACTCTTTATTTCAGGGGAAGTATCGTCAGCTTCCATTTCTCAACAACCTCAAACAAGAGTGACTGAACGAGAAACAATAAATAGGCAAAGCACAACTTCAAATGGTAATGTATTAATTTGCAGTTATTGTGGTTATGAAAACAAAGATAAAGCAGTATTTTGTGCCTCTTGTGGGGCATCCCTAACAAAATAAGTCCATCCCTCCCCAAAAACAGAAAATTAGAGATGTGAAAAAAATGAATCCAGCAGCAACCGGTTTATCAGATGAAGACCCACTAGTAACTTATATCAAATTACTAACAGGCTTTAACGGAAGTCAAGCTAAGGTATATGTTGCTGTAATTCAAGGGGAATCACGCCCAGAATTACCTGCAGGAGTAGAACTTGCTGGACTTGCAGGAGTTCCTCGTTCAAAAATCTATGGGATATTAAATGAATTAGAGTCATTACAAGCCATAGAACGCATTCCTTTTGAGAGTGGGGCTCGATATAGAGCGATGCCGTTTGATGAATACTTAGTTACCAAATATGATGCTTTCAAAGAAGCCCTTGAAACAACAAAATCTACATTAAAAGAACTTCAAACATCAGGTTATTACAAGTCATGGGATGTTTTGGCAGTAATAAAACAAAACTTGAAAGCAAATGATCTGAACTACGACAAGTATCGTTTTCTAATTTCAAGCTCTGATGACGCACTAACACGCTTTCTTAAAGTACTAAGGGAAGAAGGACTAGATGTTGAAGATAAGTCTCGGTTTCCAGCTTATTACTCTCTTTCATTTCCTGTAGGAAAAGAAGTCGTATTAGTGGGTACTTACAACGTTATGATATTACGACCATCTCCAACAGATTTAATGCAGAGCTCCAATGAATTTGAAGCTTTAATACTTGAATCACCATTTATTGCCAGTTTAATTGAAAAATTTCTAGTACATCACAGAAAAGACCTACAAGTAGAGGGGTCTTCTCTATATTTTGGGTCTGAAGAAAGTGTACTTTATAGTTCTATTTCACTAACAGCAGTAGGAACAAGTGCGGTACCAGGGGAATCAGGTTTCCATTTTCGTTCACCAGCCAAACTGTATCTAACCTCGAGAAATCTTATTGTAGTAAACCCAGAAGGGCGTTTACAGTTTCCTTTATCCGTATTGAATCTAAAAGCAGAATTGGATGAGAAAGATGCAACTTTTGCAAACATATCTTTCAATTACATAAATGGGAAACCGGGAGAATATCAACTTCAGTTATTCCACGATGCTTCTGAACTTGTCAACCTAATTAATTATATAGCTACTCATTCATCTTCCAAATAATTCACTTTGAAATTATTTTCTGAATTATATTCCAATAAATCAAGAGAGAAAAAGGCGCTCGCCTTTTAATATTTTAATTAATCGGAGAGGTTGAGAGAGAACTAAATTAAGGGATAAAAAAAGAGAAAAGAAAAACAGTAAAGCAAAAGGATGTTTTTTTGTCTCAAGCGATGATTTATTTAAGCGTATAATCAGATTTCCTTATGTGGTCAGTAGTGGGAGCAATATAAGTTAAACTCACGAAATGACCGTACGGTGAATCTGATGTATTATATAGCAACAATAAAAGACACCCTCAGGGTTCCTCCTAAGAGATTTGATGAGGACTTACGAGAAATCTTACTTGAGCTTGCACGAGCCGCATTTGAAGAGCAAATTGACCCTGATCTTGGTTTTATTGTCGCCGTTTTAGGCGCAGAAGAAGTTGGTATGGGCAAAATTATCCAAGGTGATGGTGGTGCTTTTTATGAAGGGACTTTCAAGACTTTATGCTATTTACCCGCAGATGGTGAAATAGTTGAAGGAGAATGCACAGAAACAACCGATTTTGGTTTATTTGTAAGAATCTCAACAATTGATGCACTATGTCATGTAAGTCAAATTACTGACGACTTTTTCTCATATTCTGCAAATACTGGCGTTTTACAAGGGAGAACAAGCGGAAGAAAACTATCCGTCGGTGATAGAGTTAGAGGTAAAGTTATTGCTGTAGGGATCGGAAATAATAACATCAGAGTAGGGATAACCATGAGACAAGCCGGTCTTGGTGCGATCGAATGGATCGACAAATGGAAAGAAGAAAACGAAGCTCGTCGGAAAAAACAAAAAGCTGGCGAAGCAGAAGAAGAGATTAAATAATATTAATCTATTAAATTATATACTAATAAAATGGAGCACAATCAAAAATGGCAAAAACAAAAGCATGTCGAAATTGTCACTTTGTGGTATTGAACAACGTTAGCCAGTGTCCAGCTTGTAAAATGCACGACTTATCTGAAGATTTTAGTGGTTTAATAATAATCCTAGATCCAGAAAACTCAGAAATTGCACAAAAACTAAACGTTTCTCGTGCAGGTCAGTATGCATTGAAAGTGCGTTAAGGAAGTGACGAGACAATTGTCTCAAAAAAAAACAACTTCAAATTTTATTCTATTAACTCCTAGAGATCTTAAACTAAAGGATTTTTTAATAATAGAGCTAAGGGCAGTTTTTGGAGAATTCATCAAAGGGGATGAAGAAAATCCAAAACTAATTGAATCTCAGTTGAAAGCTTTTTTTGAAGGAAAAGAGAAAATAATTTCAACAATTGGGGATATGTGCACACAAACGTTTGTTGAAATAGATTTAGTACCTGATCTAAGTATAGTAGATGGGTTAACTCGAAGGAAACAAACGAAAAAAGTGGAGGTAAAGGGAGCAGAGAAAAGAAAACTAGCTAATCCTGCAGGTGTAATAAATAAGAAAGTGTGGGAGGAAATAAGGAAACATTTCCAAGAGAAAGAAAAAAGAAAACAAATAATCATCGAGGGAGAGGAAGATTTGTTGGCACTAGCAGTAATAATAGAAGCACCGATGGGGAGTTACGTAGTTTATGGAGTACCCCCCATAAATGAGCAAAAAGAAGCAGGAATAATGATAGTTTATATCGATCAAAAAATCAAAAAGAAAATAAGTAAAATAATGACTCAAATGGAGTAATAAGCAAGGAGATAGAAAATGAAGAAGATGTATACTTTTATAAAAACTGAAAAAAAGAAAAGAACGTGTCAAAAAACTACTAAGAAAGATCATAAATAGCGTTTTTGACGAGAATCTGAGTCCCTCTAGCTCAGCTGGATAGAGCGATGCCCTCCTAATGGCTTTTAAATCAGTCAGGTGTAAGGCATAGGTCGCGCGTTCAAATCGCGTGAGGGACGCCTTGTTTTTTTTTAAAAATTGACTCTTCTTCTTCTGATTTTTCCCAAACTGCTCTCCCCTTTGATCCCAACGGATCACTTTGTTTTTTTATATTACTATAAATTTACTTGATCTCATGTCTAACAGGTATGGTATTCTCTCTAGCATCCCTGTTTCGACAAGCTGCTTTAGCACATGTCTAATAGTTCTTGGTGTAAGTGTGCAATGCTTGCTTATTTCTTTAGATGTAATTGGCCCTAGCTCTCTCACAATTTTGTATACTTTTGTTGCTGAGGGGGGCATTTCTGATAAAATTGCTTCATGAGTTTGAATTGGGGGGTTATATCTGTGTTCTACTGCCATATTTCTCGCCTAAACCATTATTTTTTGCTGATATCTTTCTTTGAAATGATAACTATTTAAGATATTCGCACAACTTTTGCGAAATTCGAAAAAAATCCTCTCTCTGACTCTCCTTTTTTTGTCCATAATTGTTTTGTATTATTTGCCTATTTGTGACCTCATAGTTTTATTCTACTCCCTTTTTTTTCTTCCTTTTTCTAGAATACTTTTTATATGTGTAATTTCGAAATATTCGAACTTCGCATAATTATTGCGAAATTAGAAAAACGGGTTTTTTTACGAGGAAAAAAGAAAAGGGGAATCCAATAAGTAGAAAGGAAGAATCACGAGAAAAAACTGGCGGGATGACACTAAAAAAAGGAGAAGAAAAATTAAAGAAAGGACCGAACAACGGATTGTAATTTAGAAACATTGCTGCCTGGGTATTGTTGGGTAATAATGGAAATAATTGTATCAAAGCCAATTTCAGAAATTAATGCTTCAAGTCGAAGTTTCTTAAGAATGCTTTTTGTAATTGGGCGTTTATTATCCCAAAAAATATAGCTAGTGTAAAATTGATGAGAAAGAGGGTGATCTAACAGTGTTTTTAACACTATAGCTTCTTCAAAAGAAGAACACGAAAGAAAGTAGCAAGTATCATCAAAAACAACAGGTTTGTTATGTATAGGTGAAATAAGTCTGAAATTCAACTCCTTGTAAAAACCAGAGATAGCTATTTTCCATAGAGAAAAAGAGTATGGACCTACACCAAAAATTGAGAATAGTGGTTGATTATTATAGATGGAACTTTTTCGATTAGACAAACGGTTTTTATTATTTTGTAAATACTTCCAAGTTAGAGGAGCAGTTTCTTTTATTATTGATGTGTCTTCCCCAATTACTTTTTGAGTAACAATTAGCCAACGATCCGTTGATCTGGTACGATCTTTTGCAAGATCGCTTCCTGTAAGCAATGGAAAAAGGAAGTCTTCTTCTAATAATATATTATCCTCAGAAGAATTAGAATAGTGCTCTCCCTTTTTTACCAGTTTCATGACTTGGGAGCAGTCGTGTTTGATACCGGAACGCCATGTAAATCTAGAAGAACCTGTTAAGTGAGTTGTTTTATGGTAATTTTCCAAATTAGCAATAAGAACATCATCAATAATGGTGACATTCTGGTGAGGTAATGGAGCATCAAGTGAAGAATATATTTGAAAAGAAGGACTGCTTGGAGAAGAACTCTTTTTTGAAAATGTACAGAGAAGTAAACAAGATTGCACAGCAGCGTTGAAATGTTTTTTAGAATCAATTTGATAGAGGCTAGCTGATGAGATTTGAATATTGTTTGAGTAAGCATATTTCAATACTTTTCGAGCAACAGAGATTTTGCATAGCATTGCTAAATACCCATTAAGAGAAGCTAACCCTTTCAAGAGTTGAATTAACATCCATTCTGAGATATCAAAATTACTACTTCCTGTCAATGCATCAAATCCTGAAAATTTATGAAGATTAGACTTTGTTGGTAAGTTTGCTCCTCCAATAACACCAATTTCAGAATTAGTAACCCACGGTAAATTTCCAAGAATTAAAAGAGGTTCATTTTGGCGAAGAAGTAGATTTTCCCAGTCAACTTGAAAGAAATCAGCAACATGTATTTCGGTATTTATGCTATCTACCTTGAGAAGACGTTCTTTTGTTTGCTCAACATAATTTGAATTTATTTCAAAACCAGCAATAGTAGCTTCTGGAAATGACTCAAGCGCTGCAATAATGAAGTTTCCTGTTCCACAAGTTGGTTCAATTATTGATGATGGCTTCAAATTTAGCTTCGTTAATAAGTCGGTTATTTGAGTAGTTAACACCAAAGGTGTTTGAAAATCGCCATATATTTTCTGTTCTTTCTCATCATTACTTGTGAGACCACTTTTGCTTCCTTTCATATCCTTTCATACCAGCACCAAGGAACTATGTATTTGCTTGGAATAAATGTTAGATTTATTTACTTTTTGCTTATTTATTTTTCTGCTAAGAGATAATTTAAGTTTGGCAAGAGAAACTCTTTTCCATTTGCAAAGTCTGAAAAATGAAAATGTTCGACGATCTCTACACTTTGGATATTTTCTATTTCATTCACGAAGTCCAAAATATCTGCTCTTTCATTGAAGAACCCAATGATAACAAGAGAATTATTTGGACTAATGCCGATTATTGTAACTCTGTCATCCTTATTCAATAAACTCATCTGTTTCACTAAATTATCTTCTAATGAAACAAATCCCTGTGTTTGAACAAAAGTTACTCTAATTGTAGCAATATATTCCAAATTAAGCTGTGACGCATCGATCATAAGACTAAGCCTATTCAATGCTTTTGAAGAAATAAGTTGTTTTTTTCGATAATCAAGAGCTCGATCTGATATATTTACTTGGTCACTAAGTTTTGAGAGACTTAATCTCCCATTCATTTGAAGTGCAACCATGAATGATTTGAATATTTTATCAATAGAGATTTTCTCATTAAAACCTATCTCTGTTCCGTTTGGTAGATAATCTAGATAGTTTTTCAAATTTATCTGTAAATGTTCAATTCCGTAGTTTTCGTTATTGAGATCTATAAGAAAGTGTCTGATGTTCTGGATACCTACATAGTTGGTCTGGAAATAACTTTTTAGAGTATCTCCCAAAGATACCAAATCATAACTTTCTTCTTCTTCTTCTTCAATTATTTCTTCTTCCTCATCAAACTGGAATAAAGCACTGCTATCATGAGGCGTTTTAATGCCAAATCCTGCCCCTTGATCAAAGTCTGATTTTGCTCTTTCTTGAATTACTCTCATATTAGCAAATTGTTTCATATATGCCTCTGCAAAGAAAACAATTAGAATGATGCATTGTGTTCCTCCTCTTTTCCCTCTCTGAGCCTGTTTTACTCTTGTCTTTCCAATAATACCCACACTTGGTAAGTTTCTTAACTGACGAATAATTCTATTTACTGCGCCTGTAGTGTCAGTTGCAACAAAATATCCCCCAATCTCAAGCTCGTAAATACCTATTCCAGATATGTTCAACGCTCTGATATCGAATAATCCTGTAAATCTCTGAATGAGCGGCTCGTAATTATTTGAAGCGTCCCCTTTTACCATTTTATTTAATCTGGCTCTTATAGTTGATTCTTTAGATGCTTTTCCTTTGTATGATTCAGCTATTGAAACTAATGTTTTTCCTCCGTCTTTGTAAAGCTCTGCAAGGATGTTTAAATCTAGCTCATCAACCGTTCGCATTCATCATTTGTTCCTTCTATTTTTTTCTTGAATGTTATGTTGAGGACTCATTACTTTTTTCTTCTTTTTTGATATGAATCTCTCTTAGGCGCCTTAAATTTACTATTTTTATCATCGATCTACTTAATAATAAAGAACTGATAGCTAAATTAGGCGAAAAATTGATGAGTAAAACATCATGTGCAGTGCGACTGGAAAACGTAACTAAAACGTTTTATCTGAACAATCAAGAAATCAATGTTCTAAAGGAAGTTAGTTTTTCAATTGAGAAAGGCTCCTTAAACTCGATTATTGGAGCTTCAGGTTCCGGGAAAACTACACTGTTGAACATTATTGGAGCCTTAAATATTCCAACATCAGGGGAAGTGTGGCTTGATAATGAAAAGATTTCAGAGATGTCCCCTAAACAATTGGCATGGATAAGAAGTAGAAAATTAGGATATTGTTTTCAATCATATAATCTAATACCCGTGCTTAATGCCTATGATAATATTGAACTACCATTGTTGATAACTAAAACACCACAAGAGGAAAGAAAGGAAAGGGTACAAGAGTTACTAGAACTGGTAGGTTTATCTCATAGAGATACGCACAAACCACACGAATTATCTGGTGGAGAACAACAGAGAGTCACTATAGCACGAGCTTTAGCAAACTCTCCAGAAGTTCTTCTTGCTGATGAACCAACTGGTGATCTTGATGAAAAAACTGGTGAGAGAATAATTTCATTGTTGTTAGACATTAACAAGTCCATTTCTCAGACATTAATTATGGTAACTCACGATAAGTCAATAGCTGACCTCACAGATAACATTTTTGAGATGCATAATGGTAGATTGGTTGATCTCCACTAAAATCAATTTTTTGAAGATAAGGCAAAAAACTTAAGAGCTGTTTGATGCGTTGAATATATCAATCGGTTACTTTAAGTAATATAATAATAGCTTAAAATAGTAAAAGAAGACGTGTTATAATATGGGATCAGGTGGTACTTTACTCGGTTCATTGATGCTCGGTGCATCTTTATTTATTGGTGGCTTCAGTTTGTTTATCTTTACAAATTGGCACATCCCACTACTTTTCGTAGTTCTCGCTGGAATAATTGGAGGCATGTTTTTGGGCTCAATACGCTCAAGAAAAGCCCGTGTTCGTAAAAGTGTTAAGAATGAATATATTGCCTATTCTGGTCTTTCAATAGCCGTTATTTTCGGATTATCAATCTACTTTTTATTATTTGAAAAAGAATCAATGCCAACAAAAGATTTTTCTTATCAAATTGTTACCGCATTAAACCTATTAGGTGCTGTTCTTGGCTATTTAGGAACAACTTTAGTTATAGCAAATATGGTCGATTAAAATGAGTACAACTCTAAATTCTAACTCTTTCTGGTCTTTATATAATTTCATGGAATGGCAAAGGATACTATTAACAGCCGTATTTGCTGTTCTTACATTCGCTTTTGGATTTATTGAAGAATTAACATTTGAAATCCCCGTCCCTCCTGATGCACTTTCCTTTGCATTAGCATTTCTCTTAATCGGGGTCGTACTGACTCAAAATGTAGTCTCTTCAACATTAATAGGATTAAGTTATGCTGTTTCCTATAACACTACCGCAGAAGGTTCACTTGTAGTAGCTAGCGCTTTAATACCCTTTGGTTTTGTAACAGCAATCGTTACAGTTTATCTTAGCACTGTAAAACTCAAAGCGAAAACACTAAACATCTTTTTAATGCTCTTAACTATAGTATTCACCATTGTTTTTGCCTATCTGAGCTATGAAGCATATGATCATTCTGGTGAATTAGGAAATACATTATTGGCTAGAGGCGGTTTAATGAATGATTTACCAATCTATGATCTAGTCGCAATTGTAGGAGTATTAGTAGCTTTATTTTTCCTTTATTTCTTCTTCGTGAAACAATCAACAATGATCTCATATGGGGCTGCAAGAAACTTTCAATGGATTGGTTCTTTCATAGTGATAGGAAGTGCAGCAGCTTATTATGTCGCTCTTTACCTTTCAAAATACGCTTATGAACAAGCAAGACTAACTGGAATACTTGGCTCAGCAAATGTGGCTTTCATTAATGATTCATTCTTGGGAGGTGGAAGTGCTGATATAATTGTAACTACAGGTTATGTTTCTATCTTCCATTTGACAATAATTGTATTTCTAGGCATGACAGTAGGAGCATTATTCTTTATCTATGGAAAAGGTGGTGGAACAATGGGTGCATCTTCAATGGGTGAATCAGCTGTAGGAATAGGTCCTTTCTTAGGTATTTTGGCAACTATTGTTTTCTTCACAGATCCAGTTCGTGAATTCTTATCAAGTGATGCCGAGTTTACATTAACATCTGTTGTACTATTTCCACTTCTAACAACTTTCTGGTTCTATGCAACTGTTAACATTGCAATTGCCATGTTTTGTTTATGGTTTATTTCAATGATTTTGGGTAAACACTCAGAAATAGATTAAGAAGCAAATTAACCTGTCTGATTTCTCCTCCTCTATTTTTTTTCAAATTTTTAAGTGCTAGTCTAGTGAACTTAATAAAGAAAAGAGCGCTCAAAAGCATAATGAAGGATTTACTTCTAGCTGGACTTGATGTTTCGTCATTATACACTTCAGATAAAATTGAGAAAAATAATACATCAATTATTGATTTTAATGGGTCAGAAAATGCAAGAAAAAAATCCAGTAATCACTTTTCAATAATTAGAGCTGATGGAACAATTGCGGAAAGAACCTATTATAATTCATTAGGCCACTATCTTGTTCAGTTAGTAGATACAATGGTAAGTGAAAAAGAATTTAGTTACGTTATTCCTGGCTCGGGATGGGATCTCTCACTTGAAAGTTCGATAACAAATGAATCCATCTTTGGTGAAGCAGAGTTGATAGGAACATCTGTTAAAAATTTCATAAAAAGTAGATCATTAAAATACTCCTCAGATGAGATAAATAAACAAGGATTGGAAACGGTACCAATTAGTAGTGAAACAATAAATGAGAGTGTTTCAGTTGTCTTATCTGATTTTACATTTTCATCCAACCCCTTTTCCAGTTCTTTACAATTATTATCTGAATTGAGCTCATTTCAGACCGATAAAGAAATAATCAATTTAGGCTCCTTGAACAGTTCAAACAAACAATTGTTGTCATTACTCTATTACGTTACTGAAACAACAGTAGAATGTGTTATTATGTCGAGTTATGAGCATGAACTTAGAGATAATGGTTTGATTATGAAAAGAATTCTTAAGGACACCAAAACAATTGAAACAACAGATCCATTGCATAGCGTACTTCCGCTGCTTGAAGAACTCACTTTAAAGCTAGGGTGGTTAGGTTGGGGTCAAGTTGATTTAATCCAAAATAATGAATCAACTCTGAAGATCGTTGCACTTTATCCTTGGCCCACCTCTCTTTGTCATGGAATAAGATGGGCAGGGCTTGATCCTTTAGACTGGCAAATAAGATCGCTTAATGATGAAAAGTTAGATCCACCAACCCTAAAAAAAGAACTCTACCATACACTTCTGTACTCCCGCAGAAATACTTTATCCACTTTACCAAAGGAGAAGAAAGTTGAACTAGTAGAAGTGCATCAAACAGGAACACCAATACCCTCAAATATGGTTTCAACTCAGTATCTTTCAGATTATTAAAACAATAAAACGATCCATTTAAGTTTGAAAGGTAAATGAAACATTTTAAAAGCCTTTTGGCATAAATTAATATCTATAACCTTTTAGTATTGGAATGTTCATATAAAATATAGCCATCGTGATGTAAATGAATAAATCTGAATCTATACCAGCAATTAATTTACTGGAAATATTGAAAAAACCTACTGGGGCAACTAATGAACAACTAGAAGCAATTCTTGGTTCTTTATTACTTTCTCGAGAAATAAATATTTCAAAAATTGCAGTTAGTTTAGATTTAACACCCGATGATGTAGTTTTTATCATTGAAAAGGGAGAAGAGCATAATCTTTTCTCAGGTAGATTCTTACGTTCAAGATACGTAGTAGAGAAGTACAAGTGTGCTGTTCTCATGGATAATGCGTATATACCACAAGAAGGTCTAGACATATTGGGATATCTTTCTGGAAGAAGAAATATGGATATCTCAGAAATAGGGAGTCTATTCAAATACACAAAAGATGAGGTTTTGCAATCGTTATATTTCTTTGTTACTCACGGATATCTATCAGGACGAATGAAAAAATCAAAATTAGAAGTACTACAAGTTGTTCCTCCATCAAGTCTAACCTCCCGTTCTGAAACCCAGATGGATTTAGATAGAGAAATCATAGGTTATTGTATATTGAGAAAAAGAGTTTCTCTAGATGAATTAGTTAAAGTGTTTGATGTAACACATATACGTTTATTCCGAGATGTATTTGGTTACTTCTTAAGGGATTTAGTAAGAGGGTCAATTGATGTTTCTAAAAAAGTTATGCGAACACCAGAAATATTGATCAAACTAACTTCTCTTAAAGACCTTGAAGAAACCCCAACATTCGACGCCATTTCTTCTCGAGAAAAACTTGTTTGTGGGGTGATTCAGATGAGGAAAACTATTACTCTCTCGCAAATTGGCAAGATTATTTTGATGAATAAAGACGAGTTAATTGAAATATTGTCTTATTTTTCGTTAACAAGATTTCTTTTAGTTCAATTAACTTCAAGAGATGAAGTTCATCTCGTTGCGGAAAGACGAATTACTTCAACCAGATCATTATCTGATCTTAAATCTCTAAGTATCTTTAATTATGGAGCCCTTGTTGGAATTTTAACAACAACACCTAATATCTCAATAAAGAAAATATCCCAAAAAATGAGGCAACCCCCAATTGAAGTTCTTTTGGGGCTTACTACTCTTATTAATGAAAAAATCATTCAAGGAAGATTGTCTCCTGACCACTATTTCATCACTCAAAACATAAAAGCACAAGCAGGAGGCAGTGAACAAGGGTTAACTGAATGGGAACAAATTCTTCTTGGGATGTTAATCTCGCAAGAGAAAGCATCAGTAATATATCTCGCTGAAATACTAAAAATAAGCAGAGCAAAAGCACTTGAGTATTGTTATGAGTTTTTATCAAAAGGAGTGATAAGGGGGCAATTACTTAATGAAAAAGATTTATTATTGCATGAACTTCCAAGAGCACCACCTCTAAACCAAGTAGAAGATTTAGCTTTAGTATATAGAGAAATTAGAGGGTATCTGATAATGAATGGCTCGGTAAAATCAAAGGATCCATTACCCATCTGGGAACTAAAACCCAAGGAATTTATGTTTATTCTTTTCAAACTAGTGGGATCAGGTATGATTACTGTAATGGCAAATAACAAAGAAATTATTTATGAAGAACACCATAAAGCAACTCCAACAATTGCTCTAAGAGATATTGACCCTTCTTATACTGTTATAAGTAACTATCTTGAACAAAAAGGAACAGCCTTATCAATAAAAGATCTGTCTCGAAGGTTAAACATGGATCAAAGACTGATTATTAAAGCGTTAGGCCTTTTCGTTTCAGATGGTTATTATCCGTTGGGAAGAATCAGAAAGAATCGGTTCGATAAAGGTGGACCATTGATGAAAATTAGAGGGAAACCAAAGTGTTATCACTGCGGGAAAGAGATAGAAAATCCCGATCTTCCATGCTCTTCGTGCAGTAAGGCTTCACCAAAATGCTCTGTTTGTAGAGGTGCTTTGGTTACAACAGATAATATAGTTAGCTGTCCTCACTGTGAACATATGGCTCACAGAGAACACATAATACATTGGTTAAACATTCGTAGCAGTTGTCCCTTATGTAAAGGTCATCTTTCAGAAAGAAACTTGGTTGTGCACAATTGAGCTTCAAAAAGTGAAAAATACAGTTAATTTATTTTCATATTAAATAAAAGGTTAAAATTATAAGCTTGTAAACCAATATTCTAATTAGCACGAACGGTTGATTATGTTCAACGAGGTATAATGATGTCTCAAAGTACAGTTGTCGATTCGAAATTAAATGTTTTTCCAGTAATCTATATTGATCTTTATCCTGGTGAAACCAGAACCAATGTTATTTCAAGTCTTGAAAGGCTTCTTGATTTTCTTGAGACAAATACCTCTTTTCCATTTTCTTTTGCCTTTACTGTACCATCGATTATATCATTAAAAGAACACAAAAAAATTTTTTCAAGATTAAATGCCTTACTTAAAGAAGAAAGATGCTCATTGGTTGGTACCAACTATTCATCAAGTATGCACCGTGAAACTTTTCCAGCTAGACAATATCAAATCGCTTGGCCCAAAGAACATTATAAAGAGGCTTTCGACATTGAGCCCAAGTTTTATTGGGTTCCTGACAACTTAGTTGATTCCGTTTCTTTTTCTATTCTTCAAGAGATAGGTTATACTCATTGTTTATTTGATCATAGAATTTATACTAAGTTGTTAAAACTATCTTCTGATGAAAATGATCAAAATAGCAAAACCCCAATCACGGGAATTTGGCCTATAACAGATTTTCGCTTATTGGGTACTAGTGGGTTGGATTTAACCATTTATGGGACCTTCAGAAATTCAAGTTCTAATGTTCCATTCTTTCAGTCAATCCCTTCCCCTTCTAGATTGATTAATCGTTTACTTAAACAATTTCGAGAAGAAGCATCTGTATCAATACTAGGATTATATTTTGATTTAAATTGGTTCGATGCACAATTCTATTTACCTACAAGTAATGGCTTCTCATCAGATTCGTTTCTTATAGATCTTTTAGATGAGCTTAAAGACCACGAAAAGATTAATTTTATTTCAATTAAAGATGTGCAAGAAGCTTCAATAAAGGAATATACTTTATCAAACACTCTTCCAGCAGAAACTTTTCAGCTGCTTTCATGCTCATCTCTTTCAGGGATTCATGATTGGAAAAAGACCCCCAATACAGTTTTTTGGCAGAAAAAAGCTTCTCTAATTGAAAAACAACTAGCTGAAGCTGAAGAAACCATTAGACAAATGACTGCGGGTGAGGTAAGTGAAACTAGTGATAAAACTAGCGCTTCAGACCGGTTACTCAAGAATGCATGGGAGTTATTTCTAATCACTCAATCAAAATTAGGTTTTCTAGGCTCAGGGGATGTAAATGGTTTTCACAACGGAATTATTTTATATCATAAGAGATGGGAGCGAATGAAGTTGGCAATATTATACATGCAAGCAAGCATTTCAAAATTGATTTCACCATCTTCTTTCTCAACCTTTGAGGATTTACTGGGGATAGGCTCATTACAATTACATGCCGGTTCTCCAAAATTAAGCTTCATTCTGGCAACAAAGTATGGGGCAAGAATAACTCATTTGTTTAATAGAGAGACAGGAGTAGTATATACTGCAAATGACGTTCTAAGCGAAAGGAGTGACTTCTCTTTTTCAGATGATGATATTGGCATTTTTGCAGACAGCTATAGTGAAATCGGTTTCCCATTGTACACATTAGCAAATGAACCATTTGCTTGCTCACAGCTGACAAAAAATTCATGGATATTTACAAAATTGATCGCAAATGAATTGATTGTAACAAAACACTATGAATTGGATAACACAGAAGCGATCATAAAATTAACTTATAGTTTTCAAAACATCCTTGAAAAGCCCATAACGGGTGAATTTGAAACCTATTGTTCATTTGCTCCAGATGCTTTTAGTGTACTAAAAGAGGGGTCAAACCTACTTGAAATGTCACTTGAGGAACAGGGAAGTAAAAAGATAGGAAGAATCA
>DAOWED010000075.1 GCA_030638685.1 Candidatus Heimdallarchaeota archaeon
AGAAAAAGAAAAAAGGTTTAATTAAAAAGTTGGTTTCAAAATTCAAGAAAGATTCAACACCAGATGACATGAAATTAGTAAAAGGAACAATTGGAGACTTAGGAGAAGTAGTTGTCGTGATGTCAGATATTCTTGAAAGCTTCGATGTTGAGTATGAGAATGAAGTTGAAAATAAAAGAAATGCTGTCGATAAAGTATGGGTAAAACTACCTAAGTTTATGCAAAGCAGACATCTTAAAGAACAAACAAGAGAAAGGGAAAGAATTAGTAAAGGGAAGAAACAATTAACCACCGTTAAATCATCATTAAGTAATATGATGACGGTGATTGAGCAATCACCAGATAATTTTGAAAAAGTAGCAGAAACATATGTTGAAGTTGTTTCACCTGCAGGAATAACTGATGAGAAGGCAGAGGAAATCGAAGAAAAGATAAATGCAATGCAGCTTGAATTTGTTCAATATATGGAAGAAATGCAGAAACAGTTACTTCTACTAAGAACAACAATGGATCATATGGCTCAAGATTTAGGAGAACATGGAGTTAAAATAGATCATATTACTGAAAAAGTAGAAGAAGTATCAACTAAGCTAGATTCTGTCCAAGAAAAACTTAAGGAGATAAGTAGAAAACTTACAAAAAACAGACTTTTGATGTTTGCATTAGCAACAGGAGTAACTATAGTACTACTCAAAGCAATACTGCCATAAACAAATCACAAACAGAAACTGATGTACATTATTCAAAATCAACATGTTCTTTGTTGGCATGAGAAAAATCAATCGAGAGAAAATCAGACCATTGAGGAGTAGAATAAGTTTTTTTCTGTTTAGCCAGATCATATCTTGAGAAAGGCATTGTAAGATGTCTATGTGCTCCAATGGGAGGTAAATATCTTCCTTTTTCAAGCGATCTAGATTCAAAAACGGGAACTTTGGTTGCAGAGGGATCTTTAATTTTACACTTTTTACACTTGTAACCGGCATTAACACCATCACTTTCCATTCTTTTATTACAGGAGGGACAAGGTGGATTAACCAATCGAGAAAAGGGTGCAACTTCAATAACATCTAATCGTTCAATATTAAAAGTGGGTAATTCACTAGGGGAAACACCTCTAATACTTCCACCTACAATTAATCGGTCATCAGGTCGAAGTTCTTTGACGGTAGATCGAAATGATTTAGAAGGTTCATAAGCCAATGCATGAAATTGAGAACCATCACTTGATCGTTCTAAAGTAAGAATAGTGTGACCTCCAGCAATAATATCGGGTTCATTAACAACTTTTGCTTCAATTAAACTCACTTCGTAAGGCTCAAGTGAGGGGAAAGCATTCACTAAATGTTCATCGGTTCCTTGATTAGTTCTAAAAACACACCAACCTTCAATTTTTTCCAGTTGTTTAATCACAGAATTGGCTGAAATAAGGAGATTAGCAGACTCTCCTCTGATTCCGTAAAGAACAGGATCGGGTCCATTTGGTACGGAAGCAATTCGACCAGTATCAGAATCATATGAAGAAAAGGTTTGAAAAGAAGAATCATCGAGTCTAATAAAAGATTCACGGTCAATTCTTCGCTTAGTACCTCTATTATTAGCGATCCGGTACGCCAATAATTCATAAGTAAAGTCATTTTTTAGCTCATTGCCAATAGCTGCTAATGAGCCGATAAGACCTTGACCGGTTCCCTTGAAAGAATAGTAAACAGAGGGGTGATCAAGAAGAGAAATAGTTTCATCAATCGTTAAAACCTTAATTAACGCCCGTTGAGCAAAAGAAGATAACTCAGAGCCTAATTCACCAACCAAAAGAATAAAACCGGGGTTAGTCATTTCATGATCAGCAGTGCGATTGAAAAGCCAAGTACTGAGTTCGTTATGAATTTTTTCAAAATTAAGAGAGGAGGGGACCAAAAAAGTTAGAGCCACACTTCCATTACCTCGCGTCTTAAAAGGAACATTAGGGTTGTTTCGGATCAAGCGGGGGAAATCGAGGGGCTTCCAGCCCTTTTCTTTGAGAATAGAGAGAAGTGAAAAAGCAAGATGAGTTGTACAGTTACCAAGAGGACTATCAGTGTCATCAAAACCAAGAGTAACTTTCACAAACTGAGACAAAGTACAACCACCATTACTTAGTAAAATATAGAACTGTTATATTAAAAAAAACTGGCTTTGTCTACTTTTGGAAGCAGAAAAGCTAGATACTGCGAGAAAAAAGGGACTAAATCTATTCCTGTTCTTCCCCTTCAATCCACTCATGAGTGCAAGCACGACAAATGTACTTTTTACGATAAATAGGTTTGTGGTTGAAATAGCCAACCGGTTTACTCTTATCCTCTACAGTCTTAACATTTGTTTTACCACAATTTCTGCAAGTTATAGCCAATTTATATCACCTTTTTATTATCTTAGTATCGAAAGCTATCGATAGCTATATCACAGAAAGTTAGATAATAAGCCTTTTGCTAAAACATAATCAAAACTATTCCATTATTCTTTTTTTTATACTTAGTTTTTTTCTTTGCTTTACTAGTTTATTCACTAATATTACTCATTAATTTCATTCCCACAATTATAACAAAATTTTTGCTCACTGGCCATCTGCTCTATTCCACAATTTGGACACGTATCAGTTGCTTCTAGCTTTTTTTCTTTCGGTGGAGCTATTGTTTCTTTTACGGTTTGAGCTCTTTTAAATGGAGATCTGCACGAATAACAAAATTTAGCTATTTCCGGATTCATGGCCTTACACTCTAGGCACTGTTTTGTCGCTCTTGATATGTGTTGCACTGGAACTGGACTTGTTGTTTTTTCTTGCTCGCGTCCTCTATAAGCGCCACTTTTGTCTTCGGGGATCTCTTTCCCTAACAGCTTCATAAACCAATCATAGCCTGATGGCCACAATCGATATGAATAATAAAGGGAAACAACTACAAAAACAACTTGCAAAAGATAACCAAAAATTAACACGCTTGGATCTCCTCCTGAGTTTTCAGCTTGGATTCTCCATGGAAGCAAAACTACTACGAAATAACTGAAGAGTGAATAAACTGCAAAAATGAAAAGAACAATTCCGGTTGTTTTGCGCTCAAAGATTGAAGATCCACAATTAATACAACGGTAACTGTTGGGAGTATTAGTTGTTCTACAGTTGCGACATTTTTTCATTAAGCTAATGATTACTTGAGCATTTAAAACAAATACGATTTAAAAGAAAGGAGGGGGGGAAAAACGTTGATTCTACTTACCAAACAATCTTGAAAAGCGTTTCTTGACTGCTTGACGCTTCAGATAAGCAATTGCTTCTGTAGGATTAAGTTCTTTTGGACAAGCTTCACCGCAATTAAACGCCGTGTGACATCGCCATACACCATGATTACCATTGATTAACCCTATTCTTTCATCGGTCATTGCATCACGGCTATCTCTTACAAACCTAAAAGCCTTCAGAAGAGCTGCTGGTCCGAGATATTCTGGATCAGTCCATACTGTTACACACGAAGAGTAACATGAACCACACAAGATACAATCAATTGAGTTGCCCATTAGTTCTTTTTCCTCAGAAGACTGGATCACTTCTTTTTCCAGCGATTTCTTCAGGATTACAAAAGGATTCACTGCTCTGATCTTTGAAAAGAATGGCTCCATGTCTATTACTAGGTCTTTTATTATTGGATAGAAAGGTAGAGGTTCTATTTTTATTGTACCAGTGTAGAAGGATATCTGTTCTTGACAAGCTAGTACATATTTCCCATTAACGTATGCTGCATCAGATCCACATATACCGGCTCTGCATGCAAATCTAAAGGCTAAACTTCCATCCAAGTTTTCCATGATGTCGAATAATCCTTCAAGAAGAGTTTTACCCTTTTTACGATCCACTTTAAAGTCTTCCCAGTAGGAACCTTGTTCAGCGTTTTCGGGGTCAAATCTTTTAATTCTAAAAATTACTTGTTCACTCATCATTATCACTCCTAGTATTTTCTCTCCTCTGGTTCCCAAATTGAGAGGTCCACCTTTGAATATGATATTTTGCAGGTATCATTCTTGACATCGTAATGAGCCATGGTATGTTTCATGAACTTTTTGTCATTTCTTTTCATGAAGTCAGTTCTGCAATGTGAGCCTCTAAATTCTTCACGTTTGAGTGCTCCTTCAACGATGACTTCTGCTAAATGTAGTTGTCCACCAAGCATATACAATCTGGCTAATTCCCAGTTATAGATTCTACCAGTATACTTGACCTTAATTTTCTTGTAGCGTTCCTTAAGGTCCTTAATAGTTTCTTGTGCTTTTGTTATGCCTTCCTTATTACGGAAAACACCTAGGTTCTTACTCAATACTTTTTGCATTTCAGCCATGAGTTTAAAGCCATCTTCTGACCCTTCACCATTGAAGAGATTTTGAATATTTGCTTCAACTTCATCTGCTTCTTTTTGGAGTACTTCTAATGCGTCATCATCCACTTTATTTGCTTCTACAAACTCAGAAGTTGAAACACCTGAGATTTTACCAAAAACACAGCATTCGAGTAAACTGTTTCCTCCTAGACGATTAGCTCCATGAACAGAAATACAACTGCATTCACCTGCGGCATACAACCCCGTCATTTCAGATTCAGTCTTATCATTAACTGAAATTCCACCCATTGTATAGTGAGTAGAGGGTCTAATAGGTGCGGGTTCCTCTATCAAATCTGTTCCAGCAAAACGAATTGCAAGTTCTCTAACTTGAGGTAAGCGGCTTAGAATTTGTTCAGCAGGAAGATGAGTTAAGTCCAGTTCAACATAATCACCATCGGGTCCACATCCTCTTCCTTCATTTATTTCAGTCTGGATTGATCGTGCAACAATATCTCGAGGAGCTAGTTCCATTTTATCAGCGGCATAATTTTTCATGAAACGCTCTCCATCCTTGTTTCTTAGATAGCCACCTTCTCCTCTTGCTGCTTCTGAAAGAAGAACAGCATTTGTTGCCAAACCAGTTGGATGAAATTGTACAAATTCCATATCTTTCAGAGGTACACCTTTGAAGTAGGGCAATACAAAACCAAATCCACTATTATGCCAAGAATTAGTAGTGTCCTTGAACACTCTTCCGGCTCCTCCAACTGCAAAAATAACTGCAGATGCTTGGAAAATTTCTAACTTTCCAGTAATGAGATTTATTGCTACTACTCCTTTGATTTTATTCTCTTTTTCACCAATTGAAAGAACTATTCGGTCTTCATACATAGGAACTTCGTGGTATAAACATTGTTCATACAACCCCATCATTATTACAGCACCTGTTTTATCGGTTGAATAACAAGTTCGAGGATATCCTGCTCCACCAAAAGGTCTTTGAGCTATTTTTCCATCCTCTGTTCTTGAAAAGGGTATTCCCAGTTTATCAAGCTCAAGTATCCTTGGGATAGCTTGTTCTGTCATTGCCAGAACAGCTTTTTGATCAGCAAGATAATCAGATCCTTTTGTAGTATCAAATCCGTGTCTTTCAGCAGAATCATCTTCTGCTACATTAGCTAAAGCAGCATTGATTCCGCCTTGTGCAGCAGAACTATGAGAACGATATGCTTGAGTAATTGAAACGGTTGCTACATCTTTTCCTCTTTGAGCCGCTTCTACTGCGGCGGAAAGACCAGCCAGACCTGTTCCAACTATCAAAATATCATGTTTAAAGATTTCAACATCAGCCATTTACCATCATCTATAAAATGTATTAATTATTCCGTTTAGTGCCATCAATTATGTTTTTTAAACTCTACGCTAGTAATCAAATGTTTGAATTTTGCATTTATTAATAATTTAATGGCAAATTGGTGAATTATATAACTAGCATTGTTCAAAATGTCCTTTTAATAAAAAAATTACTCTTTGCAATAATATTATAAAACGAGTAAATGTAGTATATTTAAGAATAGAATTTTGGTGAGAAAAAATAACTAATACATGGAAAATAACCTTTGAAGCAACAAGTCCAGTACCTGATGATGATTTAATCTTAGAGTTCGTTGATGCTAGCGATCTTATAGGAGAACCAGTATTAAATGAGACTTTTATAGATCACATTGTTCAAAACGCAAAAATACATGATTCTTATTCCATTTTTAGAAATGTAAAAGCTATTAAATCTGATACTGGAGAAGATCTAACTGGTCGAGCAATATGGGCCCTTCTTGGTATAACTAGTGAATCTGAAGAAAAAATAGGCTTTTTACTTGGAAGTTTACAAAAAGGTGGATATCATGTCATCGGTTTTTGGCCCAAAGAGTTTGCTGCCAAAATTGATAATGATGAAACTATTTGGAGAGATAAAATTCAACAGTTTGGTGCCGACCCAAGTTTTTGGCGTCAAGTCGATCTCATAATCGGTTATGAGTAGGAAGTTGAAGGCGCCTCCAGCCTTTTTTACAAAAAAGATCAATCTATATTTAATTCAAACACGTGATCAGCTAAACCTTTGATAGCAACTGAAAAACCGGGATCAAAACCGGCTACAGCAACCTCTTTCCCTTTTTCCTTAAGTTTCATTATAATTGGTGAAATACGTGCATCTCTAGAACAGATTAAGGTTAAATCGGTTGTTCCTTTATGATATTGCTCCAAAGCATGAATCCCCATAGTTAGAGAAAGATCCCCGTGTGAAACAATTGGAGTATAACCAGAGTTAACTACTGCATCCATTAAACCATTGGAAGCTTTCTGATCAAGGAAGACTTTCTTTTCAACGATGGCACCTAAGAAGTTGGCAACCTCATTAATATCCTCAAGTTTAACTCGATGTCCTTTTACTGTGCGTAATATATTAGGTCCATCTACAAAGATAACTATTTTTTTTTCTCTTTTAAATAGAGATTTTAGAGTAGTCCACCTGCTAGATAACGTAGGTGATTGATCGTCTTTTTCTAAATTCATTTTAATCACTAGTCGTTTCTGAAGCGCTTATCAAACTATCAGGAGGCGTCATTTGTTCGTTCAAACGAACTACCGTGGTATCCTCGAGAGTTTCTGTTGTCACAAAACCAAATAATTCTAATTCAGCTACTGACTTTCGGACAACAGCAGGATGCATGGTAAGCATACGAGCAATATCCTGTTCCTTTAATTCAGAACTCAGTCCGTGCAGAAGGAAAATAATCATGTATTTTTGATCATTAACAAGATAGTTTTGAAGATAGGAGCCGAGTTCTTCCAAATGAACCAATTCATTTTGGTAAGAAACGAGTTTTTGTTCTAACTCATCTTTAACCTCAACATTCATTGTAATTTTGCCTTCATATCCTGACAATTCCTCTTTTAGAGTTGTAAGTTCGGTTTCAAGAACGCTCTTTTCTTCAATCATCAGTTCATGTTTGGAAAGAGAAGAATTGAATTCATCTTGGATGGAAGTTTTTTCAGTGGAAACCGCATCATATTTTTCTTGTATTGCGTCTAATGAAGTAGTAAATTCCTCCTTTTCTTTAGCAAGAGAAGAATAGTCATTCTTTACTCGATTAATTTCGCTTTCCGTTTCTGAGAGTGATGCCTTCAATTCGGTTAGTGAACTTTCATATTCAGCTTTTTGAGTTGTAGATTCCGACATAATGCGTTCTCTTTCAGAATCCCATTGGCTTTGAATCTTAGAAATTTCGGTTGGGAACACTTCTTCACTAACTGTTGATTCTGACTCCAAGGATTGAAGTTTTTCATGATAAATTTGATTTTGTGCATCCAAAGCAGTCTTCTCTGATTCTAATTGAGAATGGGTCTTTTCAAGTTCGGTTAATTTATTTTCCACTGAAGTTTTGACTTCTCTAAGCTCGGTTAACTCATCGTTCAATTTAGTTGTTTCTTGATCAAGATTAAGTAATCTTGTTTCTAAACCATTCTTTTCTGTAGAAACAGTTTTGTGAGCAGCTTCTAACTGAGTTAGTTTCTCATTCACTGAAATACTATCTGTTTCACTGCTCTCCATTCTTACTTTCACTTGTGAAAGCTCTAAGTTAAGAGTTCTAATCTCTTCATTCTTACTAACCATTTCATTTCTAACACTGAACTGTTCTTCCCTTGATTTTTCAAGTTCTTCTTGAAGTGATTTAAAAGCATCACTTTGCTCCTTATACTGTTGACTGATTAATTCTCGTTCTCTATTGCTATAATCAGAAAGTTGATTCCTTAAGGTTTTTAGTTCTTCTTGTTGACGATCTATTGTTGCTTTAAAGCGGGAGATGTCATTTTGTGTATCATCAATGTGTGTCTCCCTATCACCTAAAGCTTCCTGCATCTCTTCTTGCTCAAGACGCATTTGCATCAAAGTTGCTCCAAGCTGCATATTTTGGCTTTCAAGCCTTTCAATTCCGGCTTCAAGATTAGTTATTTCTGAATTTTTGAGTCTATTTTCTTCACTCAAAGAATTCATTTGGTCGACAAGATCCACGTTTTCAGTGGATAGATCAGAGACTGTTTCTGACTGTTCAACAAGAGAGGCTTGATATTGAGCTACTCGTGCTTCTGACAAACTGCTTTCAACAGGAGATTGTGTTTGTAAACGTCGGAGTTCTTCTAAAAATTCAGCCTCTATAACGTTTCCTTGTGCTAGTCCTGTTTCAATTCCCTCGCGTATCTTAGAACCTGATTCTGTCTCAATTTTGAGATAAACGGTTCTTAAGAAATGTATCAAACCATCCTTAAATCGGTTTGAAATTTCAGCAATTTCAGAGGCAGGATATTGTGAAACTCCAGGAGTTAGTGAGCTTGCTCTTAATTCCTCAGCTTTAGCTCTTAACTGGTCTTCATGCAATAATCTTTGATCTCTCATATCTTTCAAATAGTCAAGAATTACTTCTCGAATCACTGTTACTCTGATTTCTTGAAAATGTTCCATAGATTACACCTATTATGTAATTGTGTTTTGATCAAACAAAGTGATATTAGATCTAAAATATTAAAGAATTCCGCAAAAAGCACTTTAGCTGAATTTTTAACAAGGGCTTTGCTAATCGATTTTTTACTAGTATTATAAGATAATTAACTAAAACTAACTAAAAACTGGAGAGAATCCAAATAAGATTACCATTCATCATCTTCTTTTTCTTCACTACCTGCTTCAAAAGGATCATGAGCATCATCTTCTGGGATAATAGCGTATGGATCATCTTCAAGAATTCTTTCGATATTATCTTCCTTAACAAGTTGAGCTAATTTCTTGCGATGATTTGTTTTCTTTTTTGCTGTAGGGTTTATTTTCAGTTCAGGATTTTCAGTTATCCAGGCTTGAATTTGATCGAGTATTTCTTCTCGATCTAGTAAATCAAAGAAGTCATCATCATCTTCCAGTGTTATTTTAAAAATCCAACCAACGTATGGTTCCTCATTTAGCTCTTCTGGATTAAGCTTTATCTCTGAGTTTTCTTCAACTATATTACATGGGAATGGAGATTTAACAACTAGTTCATCTTCAATTGAAGTAACCGTGAAAAACTCATCACCTTCATCAAATTCTTCACTCTCTGTGAAATAGATTGATATAATGTCCCCTAGAATCCTCTGAGCAAAATCAGTAATTCCTATGGAATACGAATCTTCTTCATAGTCTCGTTTTACCCATAAAATTTTATCAATATAGGAAATGTCTTCTGGTAAATCTAAATCATTGACATCCATTCTTTTCACCATTATGCTAAGATTTGCCTCTAATGAATTAATCGTAAAGGGGCTTTTAAGGAGATCGATTGACCTATAACTAGTTTTTGCCTACTAAAAACAATTCAGCCTTTTATATTTTTTCTCTAGATTTGCTCAGACAGATGTCTTGAAAAAGGAAAAGAAATTATTCCTAACAATATTACAAATATGGGGCCCAAAAACGTGTTTAGCAAGGTCAAAGCCCCCGCCTCAGACGGGGTTAATCCTACAAGTTCAAGGAACAAGGCGCTTGAAAGTGTTCCTCCACCGATTCCTGCGGGAGTAAATGAAACCATTCCAACAACCATTGCCACAGAAATAACACCAAGCCCTTCAACTAAAGTAATGGGTTCAGTGGATAGAGCATGTGATAGAAGAACAACAACATATCCTTCCAAGATCCATCTTAGTGTTGAGCATAAGTAAACGAATAATAAGACAAATTTTTTCTGCTGTATTTTTTTAGTTGAAGAATAGAATCCACCAATTCCTTCTTCTACCCTTTCTCTATTATTTTTCCAAAATGACAGTTTCATGGAAGTGAAAAATCGGTCAACTAACCCGTAGATCCAGCGGCCAAAAACAGGGATATTGATAATTAGAAAAAAAATGATCAAAAGCACTAAAATCATTACAACCAAAGTATTAAGTGAAACTCTAACCAAATCCATTCGTTCATCAGAAAGATTAGGTAAGTTATCTGCTAGTAAATCAGGGATAACGAAAATTAAGATGAGCGTAAATGAAAGACCAATTACAACTATATCCGCGAGACGTACAATTAGTATTGCGGCAAGAGAGTGTGTGGGAGCGATTTTTGCTCCTCTATTAAAAATTTCAACTGCCCCTAAATCGCCTGATTTTGCAGGGAAAATAACCCCTATTCCATACCCAGCTAAAAAAGTAATTACAAATCGATTAATTGGTACAGGTCCGTGAAGAGGTTTGAGAGCAAAATAGACCCGTAAACCTCTTAAAAACAAACTGGAAAGCATTAGAATTATTGCTAGCAGAAGAAATTTCCATTTTATAGAAAGTGAGAAAACTTCAGACCATTCAATCCTAATAACAAAAATTGTTAGAAAAAGAATAGCCAATAGGCTCATTATGATGTCTCGCCATTTATTGCTTTTATAAAGCTTGAACTCATTTTCTTTAGTTATGTCTTGCTTATCTTGCGAAATGTAGATCACCGTATTGATTAGTGTATTATTGCAGCATTGAGCTTATTTCTTTAAATGTTTGATCCAAGGCTTCAAGTGTATGATCCAATAAGTCCTTTTTATGTTCTGATGAAAGTGCACCTAAACCTCCTCTAACAAAGACACCTTTGTTTATCAAGCTCATCTGATGAAAAGTGTTCAAGTTTGGTAGGTTTGTTTTTTTGCTTTTTATTTTTTCTAATGAATTATAATTTATTGACATCAAAGAAGCTGCTCCTGATATTTTTACAGGTAAGGAATTATCACTAACCAAATCCTTTATGCTTTTTACGAAATCTTCACCAGTTTTGTTTAGGGTGTCATAGAAAGCAGACCCTCTTTCTTTCAAAGCATTCAAGGTTGCTAATCCAGTAGATGAACTTAAAGGATTTCCACTAAAAGTTCCGCCTCCTACCCAGACAGATTCTCCATTTTCTGGATTAGCTATTGCCATTATCTCCTTTTTTCCACCATATGCACCGATCGCTAATCCTCCTCCTATAATCTTACCAAGACAAGTTAAATCAGGAGTAACCCCAAAATAACCTTGAGCTGAAGAATAGCTTAACCGAAAGCCGGTTATTACTTCGTCAAATATTAGTACTGCACCATACTTGGTTGTTAAGTGTCTCACTGTTTGTAAAAACTCTTTTGAAGCTGCTTCTACTCCACCTGATATTAACACCGGTTCAAGGATTACAGCAGCTATTTCATCACCAAATTGCTCAAAGCATTTCTTTATTTCGTCAATATCATTATAGCTACAAGAAATAAGGTTTGGATCCTTCACAAGACCTCTGTACTTAACGCCAAATGGAGGACTTATATCTTTGAAAAGCTGGGAATTCCCTCCATGCCAGCCCCCTTGCATTTTAACAACTAATGAACGATGAGTAAATCCTCTTGCTAATCTCACCGAGTACGATGTTGCTTCAGAACCAGAACTACAAAATCTAAGTTGTTCAATGCTAGGTGTTGCTTTTCTTATCTCTTCCCCTAACTTAAGAGCTCGTTCGTTAACTGTTCCAAAATGGGTTCCTTCATGAGTTGCTTCTACTATTGCATCAATAAGTATGTCAGGTGTATGTCCTAGAATGTTGGAATAATGCCCTATCCAGAAATCTATCAATCTTTGTCCATCTTCTGTATAGAGAAAAGCTCCTTTAGCTTTTTTAATGAACGGCGGATAAAGACCTAATTTAGGAAAATCCCATGTTCTAATATTGTGACTTATTCCTCCTGGAAAAAGGTCAACTGCTCTCTGCCAAAGTTCAGAAGAGCGTTTATTGTTGTTAAGATAAATTTCATTATTATCTAAGTTGTCCATACACGTCAAATTATGTGTGAATCTAAGCTTTGAAAGAGCTTTCTATTTTTCACAAATTGTTTATGGATTCTTTCTAGGAAATATCTTAAATGAGATGATTCAAAGTAAAATTAAGCTATGGAATCATCGAATAAAAACGCCCTCAGAAAACAGATACTTATCTTCATCCTTCTTCTTGTTAATATCATAGTAAGGCTCCTTCCAACTTTGAGTTCAAGAACTCTCTGGGGAGTGGATGCTTGGGACTATATTTATTATATTAAACAATCAATTGAGGGTTCCCAGATTATTTCTCCGGAGTTACATGTTCCCGGTTTCTATATTCTGATGACATCCTACTGTCATATTGTTGACATCGATCCTGAAATAGCTTACCTTTTTCTTCCTCAATTAGTTCTAGGCCTTCTTACTTTAGAGATGTTCATTCTTGCAAGAGTTCTAACCAAAGATGATTCAGCTGGAATAATAGCTCTCCTTTTAACTAGTAGCGGTGGAATTTATGTTCTTAGAACAATGCTTGTTATTCCAGAATCTTTTGGTTTAAGTTTAATCCCCCTTGGTTTATGGTTATACTGGAAAATGCTTACTATTAGAACTAAAGAGTGGTCAATTTCATTTCTTATGATCGGTACTACTATTGTTTCTATGCATCATTTATCTGGAGGAGTTTTTCTATGTGCGATAAATTTCATTACTCTTTGGTTCAGTCTTAACAAGAACCATCGAAAAGATATTTGGGCAAAGGTTATCTTCTTGAACGTTGTAACGTTGATTATTTGGTCTATTACAAGCAAAAACTATCCTTTTATCGTTGCTCAAAGAGGGTCTCAGTATTTTCTAATTCTAGCACTAGTGATGATTGGTATTTCCATCATTCTTTTTTCAACTAGAGCTATGAAGCCTAGAGTAATCAAATTAATTCAGTCCGAACTCGTTCAACAATCTTGGTCTTACGTTCTATTCATAACAATTATTCTTCTTTCTTTATGGGTTGGCCTGCGAGCTGATTTATCTTTCAAAGTTATAGCTTCATTTCTTCCTGTATCTCTTTTTATTCCCTTTACTCTTGTATGTATCCAAAAAGATTCATTTCAACTTCAACATGCTAGATCGTTTTTCCTTGGGATGATTTTTTCATATTTCATACTCTTTTCATTAATTGCCTTTAATCCATCAATACAGACACTATTAGGCAGATATGCAGAATTCTTGATACAGATTGCTGTTCTTGGAACAGCTATGGGAGCTTCTATAAAACTGAAAGATAAGAACGGAAGGAGAAAATTATATGGATTCACTTTAGCAATATTAATGATTACCAACTTTCCTCTTGCATATCCTGATCCCGACATTTGGATGGGTACAACTTTCAATTACTATAGTGAAGAATTAGAGGCAGCAGAATGGCTTGAAATAAGGATTGATGATCTTGGACTTGATCCAGAAATATCTATAATTGATACGGATAATCGTTTGGGAGTGATGCTTAGGGGGCACGTGGGATTAAATAGCAGTTGTGGAGAGCCAAGTGATAGCGAACTTGCTTACCTTATTCGTGAAAAACTATCTTTAATTGAAATTGCTTCATACCACTTTTCAAATCATTCTTTTATTTTCCTTTCACAAGTAATAGTGGATTCGACTTTTGCTATGGGTAAATTTGGGCATGGTCGAACTTTTTCAACAAGTGATATTGCACTTGAAGTAAGTTCCTACTTTATTTATGCCTTAAATCAACACCCTCAACTTGAAAAAGTGCTAGACTTAGGTAGCGTTTGGATATGGGAGATTAACAATAGCTGAAATGAACATATTTCTAGGCTATACTATTCACCTAATTCTTCCAAGATCTTAGCTAACTGAGGAGGTAATGCTTCGTTTTCTTTAAGACGTGAAAGATCGCTTATCAAATCAATGTCATACCAACTAGCGATGCTTTCAATTTCAGTATAACGAAAATGATTCTCTTGGAATTGAGAAAGGTAGAGACTTGCTGAATGGGGTCCATATGAAAATCTAAAAGTTGTACTAGCTCTTGCAGCAAGTATACTTGTTCCACCATCATGAGAAGGACAAATAACCGCATCATTTACTCGAAGAAGATAATAAATAGTTGTTAGTAGTCTTGATGAAAGGTTAGGGAGGTCACCCATCACTACTATGTATTTTTCCGGATTTAATTGTTTAACGGCTTTAGAAATTGCATTATTTAGATCAAATCCTTCATCATAGATAACTTTGAAAGAATAGTCTGTAAGTTCATCCGGTAAATTTCTATCCGCGGTAAGTAAATAGACTTCATAAGGTATAGAAAGTTCATTTATTGTATCAAATACTCGTTTCGTCATAGTTAGAACTAAACTATCTATAGATTGTGAATTACTTGGACCAGAACGTAACCTTTGCTTTGAGCTCGATGAACCACGCACAGGAACCAGTATTGTTACCATTCTTTCTCACTTTAGTCTATCTTTAATCTCACTAAATAGCAGTGGATTTGAGAGAGCTGCTCTACCTATAGAAATAGCTGAGATACCTATATTTAACATTTTTAGTGCAATTCCAGTTGTGGTCACAGAATTATTACCGATTATTTTTCCTTGAAACAAATCAGCAAAGTCTTTAAGCTTTGTAAGGTCCGCTTCTGGTTTACCGGGCAACATCGCATCTACATGAAGAATGTCAACTGAAGATAAATCATTCACGAAATCTTTTGGATTTTGGATCACTGAACTTCTGATCTTTAAAGATAAGGGAACTTTTACCCGCTTTTTATATTCATTAATGAAATCATTAAGAAATGAAATGTTTGATAACAAGTTTTGACCAATATTAAGTTCTAAAAACTCTGGTTGTCGACAATGAGCATTTAATTCTATAAAGTCAAAAAAAGGAGAAAGGGCAGAAGCTGCTTTTGCAAAGTTTTCAGGGGAAGAAGCACGGATGTTTATACCTTTCATTACTTTCAAATTCTTAAGTTTAGAAACTTCTAACTTAACTTTTGTGAGTAAACCTTCGATTTCTTCAACTGTTCCCCACACAAATTCTTTTCTCCCTCTCTTGATTATTTGCTGTGAAGCAAGCTCTGATCGAGCATCTACACTTATCCCACCAAGTATAACCCCTTGAGCACCTTGAAGGACTATTTTTCGGCAAAAATCACCATCAGTATATCCCGTCATTGGTGCTAGAAATAGTTGAGGAAAAGTGGTTTTATCCATCCTAATCAACTGGTAAGGATAGAAGATAAGAAGCAAGTATTTCTTTAGTGACTAAACTTGTCATTAGCGTTGGAAAAGAGTAAATATTGAGATCATATTTTTGCTCTAGTTTATGTTTCAGTGCTTCATCAGCAACATCAATTACTAAATTTTTACAAAAAGGCTCATAATATGAAGCTACTCCATCTGGAGAAACAGATATTCCTTGACTTTGCATAAGCTCAGCAGCTGGTCCACTTACTGGATTTGTACCAATTATCGGTGAGACTGTGATTACTTTGTGACGATTTTTCTTCAAGTAATTGCCTATCTCTTTGATACCAATTATAGGATAGATTGAAGTTATTGGATTACTAGGGCCTATAATTATCCTTTCAGCCATTTCCAGAGCATTCAAGACCTCCTCTGTGGCTTTTGCCGTTTCCAAGCCTTTGAATAGTATTTCATCAACTAATATTTTTCCCCGATGCTTCACCCAATATTCTTGAAAGTGTATTATTCGATTTGAGCTTTTTATCCATGTTTGAATAGAATCATTTGAAGGAGGAAGTATTTTCGCTTTTATTCCAAGTTGTTTTGAAATCATAGCTGTAAACTCAGTTGGTGAATGACCGTTCTTCAGACTATCTCCTCTAAGTATACATAATGCCAAATCTCTATCGCCAAGATTAAACCAAGGGTCCTCATTTAATTCTCGTAGTGCTCCTATGCAATTATTGGTATCATCCTTCACTCCCCAGAATTTTTCTAAGTCTAGCCAGTCAGATAATAAATAAAGTAAAGTGTCTATGTCTGGAGACACAGGTATAGAATACCAAGAATAATCATCAGCAATGTTACCTATTATTGTTAGATCTTCTTCTTGGAGCTGTAACCTTAGACCTTGAATAAGTTTCGGGGTCCCCGTACCACCAGATAAAACAGTTATCATTATTACCCAGCCCAGTTACTTAGAAATTGCCTTTATGGAACAACTAAACGATAAATAATAGATTCTTCAGCAAATACACTGCTTCTGACTATTCTTACAACATCTCCAGCCAACGCATGAATGGTTTTTATTGCAGGATCGTTTTCAAAAATTTTGGGTAAGTCTCTAACTCCAATGTTGTATCTTGTAGTCATTTCTTCGATTTCTTCTGAAGTTAGTATTTCATGAAGTGGAACTAAGTCATGCTTGAATAAATCAAAAATAGGGTGAGAAGATGATAAAATTTCTATTCCTGTACTTTCAGCTTCCTTTTTAGCATAATGAGTAAATCGCCTTCTGCTTACTAATACTGCAGAACTTAATCCTTCCTTCTCGAGTTTTTCGTTTACTTCCCTTACAAAAGAAATACCTACAACTTCTTTCATAGGTATTCTAACAATCATTTTTTCAGAAGTTTTATCGGAATCAGCATAGATATCTAGTGATTTTTCGGTCTCTTCATAAGAAGTGACTGTGTAACCTCTTCTTTTAAGAATATCAGTTATACCTCTTTTGTATCTTTCAATTTCGTCTTCTGTGAGTCTTTGATTACTACTCATTTGCTATCCTCATATTGGGTTTTCAATATCAATTTAATAAGCTATTGTATCATTGACTTGTAAAGATTCAATTTACGCTTTTCGCTTTGATTACATAAATTTCTGTTGTGAGAGATTATGCATAATTTACTAAAACTTGAGCATTTAGTAGACTATGATACTTTGTGTTTAACTAGATTGCTTAACCTCGTCTTACTTCACAGAAGAAGCCTTCATCATAGCACGTTAACAAACAAATGTGTCAAGTTAATTAGTGGTAAGTTAAATATAATCTAGCGAAACAATAAAAAAGTAACCTTTTTATTACTCCTTAGGAGAATAAATCTGTGCAGTTAGAAATCCCCGAGAACGAGTTTGAGCAATTTAAATCAATTATTGCCTCCCGGAAAGCAGAAGAACCTTTACTTGAACAAAGATATGTAACTGAGCAAACTGCCATGCGAAGAGCAGTTCTCATGAATGATAAAGGTGACCTCACTGATAAAAGAGTGATCTATTTGGGAGATTCTGACCTTAACAGTGTTGCAGCTATTTTAATTAGTACAACTAAAGAAACCGTTGTAGCAGATAAGCAATGTAGTGAAGCATTAGCTTATTTTCATGTCATGGCTCAGATCAGAGAACGGGAGTATTCAGTTGAGATGTTGTGCAGTAAAGGATACGATACACTATGGTCCATCAATGACGATAATTGGTGTACATTCGTTGCATTTCCCACCGATGACCTGGAGTGCTTGAATTAATACGTTAG
>DAOWED010000216.1 GCA_030638685.1 Candidatus Heimdallarchaeota archaeon
ACAATAGGCGTTTAGTAGGCTAGCTTCATAGTTATACTTACTTATTTGTCTATATAAACCTTATAGGGACAACTCTAAAACTAAAGAACAAATTTTAGAGTCCATATCCTCATTTGATTACAATTTAGTGTGTGGAAAATCAACGAAAATATGCGAAATTCATCCCTCCACCTCCGTTCACTTCGCTCACATGCAGTGGGGGACTTCTTTCGACTTAATTTAAAGAAATATAATTTGAATTACATGTAAAAATTTTATCTGAAACGCTATTATAATGTTTCTAATAACTAAAATCTAGTTCAAATTGAAAGGTGTTTTTGAATTATGTAATCAATTTTAATTTTGGTGGTTGCAGAAGCCATCCCGTCAAAATCAGTTTCCCATTCAGTTATGTCGTTTAACTCCTCGGATATCATCTGGACTTTTCTACGGGTTTCGTATGTTTCCTTATTAACTATAAAAGCAACCATGAACTCAGTTACTAGATGTTCTAACAAGATAGCATATTCTTCATGTAAAATGCTTTTAAGAGGATTTTTCTTACCATCAATAATTTCAAAACTTAAATTATGAATAGCTGAAATAAAACCGGTAAGCAATAATTCATCCGCTTCATATTGTTCTTCAATATATCTGATGTAGGAGACTTTTCTATTAGAATCAATTATCATAAGAACATAAGGGATGGCCGGTTTGCTGTCAGAGAGAAGATTGGTGGACGTTTTAAGATCTGATAATCTTGCAAAATCACTTATTCCCTCAGATAAAAGCTCATGAATTAGCTCATCTTCGTCGATTTCTGAAGAAGCAGTTATCTCTTCTAAATATTCAACTTTCCTTAGTTTATTAGTTGCTTTTTCTATATGATGATCAAACTGTTCAATTTTACAATAGTTAATCACTCTATTAAGTTCTTTAATTGATGAACGGAAATCTTTTTTAGCAGCTGAAATGGAGGCTCTTATTATCGCCACATCAATAGTTAGATATTTGACTCTATATTGCTTTAAGAGAAGAATAAGATCATCAAACATTTCTTCTAGTTCAATCAAATTACTTTGAGAAGATTCTTGATCGAATTTTTTAAGTTTAACCTCAGTGAGTTTAAAAAGAGCTTTCATACTGAGATCCTCGAAATGATTACGATCAGCTTGCTTCAACCCAGCAGTAAGAAGTTCAGTAGCATTGCCGAAATTCAAAAAACTAATCTCAATAATTCCACGGCTGATTACACAATAAACATCATAAAAAAGGCTGTGGAATTCTTTAGCCATCTCACAACCAACTTTAGCAAAATAAGAACTTTTGGTATTCTCATTAATAAACGCAGCTAGTTCAGCTGCATCAAGATAAATGTAAACTTCTCTAGTACCCTTTTCCTCCATATAATCGATGGATTCATTAATGTATTTCCAAGCTTCTTGATATTCCCCAAGAGCTCTTTTTACAAGTGATAGATGATAAAGAATAATAGGTATATTTCTAACATCACCGATTTGATCCATTAGATTGAACGCATCTTTGAAGATAGAGTAGCTCTCTCCGAATTTACCGTCAAAATAAAGTAACTTGCCTAAATTAGCGATGGCAGCACTGCCAGTTCTATCATCTCCTGCAGCAGTACAATAAGAAAAACTCTGTTCAAAAGCTAATTTAGCAACGCTCATTTCACCAGAAAGGTTGTAAACATTCCCCAAGGCATTTAGTATTATACCGGTAAATAAACGATGGTTATTTTTTTTTGCTTGAGCAGTACCATATTCAGCTATTATACTTGCATGAATATTGTCTCCTTGATGTCTATATACCCAAGAAAGAATCTTATAACATGGAAGGAATTCCATCCAAAGAAGTGTTTTGTATTCTTCTTCCCGATCTAATTCTTTAATCCACTTTTCAAGATTTTTTATGATAATAATTGCTTCGTTATACTCGTGAGTAACTCTGTAAAGATCTGCCAAAAGAACATGTGCTTGGATGTGATAAAGGGGGTCTTGGCTGTTAAAGGAATTTTCGATCGTATGGTAAACTGCATCAAAATTTCCCCTCCTCAGCAACAGTTGAGCCATAGCAAGTTGAACACCTTCATTTTCAGGATTTTTTTCAGCTAACTCAGCTAATAAATCATATTTTCCTTGCCAAAAGGCCATCATTGCTCTCATATCTTGAATTGCATCGTTTGTAGCAATATCTTTGGCATTTTCAAGTACTACCCAAAATAATCTTAAGTCCTCACTTTGACCAGTATAAGGTACAAGAAGATCTAATATGGCCACTTTTAATTCTTTAGAAAGCCTATAGAGCCATATACCAATTTCGGGAGGGTAAGACATAGTTATCTCATTCCAATTTATTATTAATAGTATACTCAAGGATATAAATACTCCGCTGTATATTTTTACAAAAAAAGAACATTAAAAAAAACATATAAACCACGACTTTCACATATATTCAATGACTGTAAGTAACAATATTCTCATTAAAACATTAATTGTGAGCAATGATGATAATTATCTTACTATAGTCAAAGAAGGTTTGAAGGCACTAAGCCCCAATTTAGTTATTTATACACAAAAATCTTCTAAAGACATTTTCCCTTTTCTTGATAAAAATCCTGACTGTAAATTAATAATTTCAGAAACAATGATTGGTGAGATATCCTGTATAGAAATGTATGATCAAATTAAACTTCACAGAAAACACTCACCTTGTTTAATAATCTTTTCTCGGGATGGAAATGAAGATATAATTATTAAAGCATTAAATTGCGGTATTTTCAAATTTATTAAAATAGAAAATTCGATAGATGAAGCTCTTATTTCATTATCTGAAATAATTAAAAATTCTGTAAAACCTACTAAAACAATTATTTCTTACGCAAATAAGAGTATCAATGGTGTTCATTTAGAGGGAAACATACTGAAAGAAATTCTCAATAATAGTCCATATAGTATTCTTATGACTGATACAGAAGGACAAATTACTTATGTAAACAGTCGATCAGAAAACTTGTTGAAAGTCAACCTTGAAGCTGATAGTCCAAGTATAAACCGATTGAATTTGAAATATATTGATCTTGATGGAAACCCTCTTCCGAAGGAAAATCATCCTTTTTATCAAGTAAAAGAAAAGAAAGAAGTTATATACAATATCAAATACGGTCTGCAAACAGATCAAATGAAAATTTTCATTTCTGCAACCGTTTCTCCCCTTTTAACTGAAAAAAATGAGTTCGGTGGAGCTATTTTCTATCTTGATGATATAACTGATCGAATATCAATCGAACAGCAGCTTAAACAGAAAGAAGAAAGATATAGAAAACTGTTTGAGGATACAGAAGAAGGTATACTTCTTATGAAAGGAGCGTTTTTCGTGGATTGTAACCCGAAAATACTGCAAATTTTTAAATGCACAAGAGAGCAAATACTTAGTAACACACCTATTTTTTTCTCACCAGAAAAGCAACCAGATGGCCAGCTTTCAGAAACAAAAGCACTTAATTATATTGGTAGTGCTTTAGACGGCAACCCTCAAAAGTTTGAATGGAAACACATTAGATACGACGGCACCCCTTTTGACGCTAGAGTGTATCTTACTCGGATTGAAATTCAAGACGATTTTTACCTTCAAGTTATTTTACAAGATATATCAATGGAGAAAAAAGCAAAAGAAAGGGAAGAACTTTACAAATCAATGTTCAGGCATAATATGCGTAATAAATTGATTTTAATCACTGGTTATTCTCTTTTAGCCGAAGAAACGGTCGATTTGCCCGATGATTTAAGAAATATTATTGAGAACATTATGCAGGAAACTGATCGAAGTATAAAATTATTAGAGCAATACTGGACTATTAGAGATGTTGATCTTATTGAAGAAACATTGTTTGTTTCAATCAAGGCAACAATAAATGAGACGCTTTCAATGTTTAGAAAACGTCTTGAAGCCAACAATATAGTGGTAGAAAATACCGTTACTGATACTTCTGTTCAAGGAGGTCCATTCTTGGTAGAACTATTTGATATTTTGATAGAAAACGCCTTAATCCATTCAGAATGTTCAAAGATAACTATTTCTTCCCGTTTTAGGAATGGATTTATTGATGTTTTTGTTGAAGATGACGGTAAAGGTATACCCGAGGAATCTTCCAAAGACGTATTTATGAAGGGAGTAAAGGGTGAAACTTCAATTGGAACTGGTTTGGGGCTGTATTTGATAAAGCGTATTATTGAATCTTATGGTGGACAAGTAATCTTAGAAAGACCTGAAAAGGGAGGAGCAAGATTTATCCTATCACTTAGGGTGAAAAAATAATTCACTTATCTCAATAAGTTCAAAGTTCTATGTTTGATATTTTGAAACCTTTTTTATTATTAATAGCTAACAATCCTTGAAAAAAGTAGCAAAAAGGTAACATTTAATAGTATTAATAAATAACTTTATAGTAATTAGCAATTAATTCTGTGAATAAAATGAATGAGTTTGGAGAAGAGCGTTCATATGAAAGTATTACTTTAATTCTTGATATGATAAAGTATTATAGGGATGGGAGACAAGGTGAGAAAAAAATAACTCTAAGACGCTTAGCAGAGCAAATAGAGGGTGTTTCATATTCACAATTATCGAATTATTTGAATAAGAGGTCAGTACCCAAAATTGAAGCTTACACAAGATTGAGGAACTTTATTTTTACAAAACTGACTTTAACTGAAATTCTGAAAGAGAACATCTCCTATACATACGTTGGTTCAAGAAAAATAATGGGTATACCTTCAGTAACAACAAATCCTCTGCTTTTGTCAATAGTAACTCGTCTTAAAATATCTGAAATAGAACTTTCAGACAAAAAAATTGATTTAGTAATGACCCATGGAAATGAGGATGGGATAATCTTAGCAACAACTATTGCAGCTCAGCTAAGAAAAAAACTAACTTATAGTTCCGATGAAAAAAGAGCTTTTTATGATTCTTTCTATCAAACGGAGTATATTACCAATTTGAAAGAAATCAGAGAGCATATGTTTATTCCCAAGAAAATGATTCCTCAAGGAAAAAGAGTCCTAATAACAGTTGATTACATTAGGTCTGGAAGAATAACAGATGCTTTGATTGAACTTGCAGAAATGGCTAACTGTGAAATAGTAGGTATTTTTTCTTTAGTAACTATTAATAGCGAATGGGAAACAAAAAAACGATTAATGGATCTGAAAAACGATAATAAAATGTGGTCGGTTTACGATCTTAATATGTAGAGTATCCAAATTAAAAAAAACTAATTATGCAATGAAACAAAAAGGGAGGGGAAAAATAAGATGAATTCACTCATCAAATGTCAATCTCAAATCTCAAAGCGTTTTCTTCGTCTTACAAGAAGAACTAAGACACCACTCATTGCAAAAAGGATAAGATTAAAAGACAAGGAAACATCTCCTCCTTCTCCAGGGTCTAAGACTACCTTAATCTTATACTCTATATCATCAATAGTAGGATCAATTGCAAGATTTTTGTTTTCTTTGGCTTTAATTTTAACTGTAAGATCACATTCCTTATTATCAGCATACTCAGAAGTAAGAATACGCGTTTGAAGAACAGTAGTATCTCCTGCACCAATGGCTGTATTATTCATTATTGTTGCTTCATAGTAGGTGCTTTCTGAAATAAACATTGTTCCTCCTTTAATTTCTATTTCAGCCTTGATATCGTGAATATCAATAATATCGGTGCCTAAATTATAAACAGTAAAATAAACCTGAAGATAATAAATTCCACCGAAAGTGAATTCTGGTACAGTAGCATTTCCCTCTGCACTATGCTCGAATATTAAAGTGGTAATAACATTGGTTCCTGCTGATGATGAGCCAAAACGAGTAGTATTATAGGTATTTTCAGATGCTGAAAGATCCCTGAGCACAATCACTACTGGTACACTGTCGGGATTTTGAATAACATCAAATTCCATTTTGACAAATTCTGATTCAGGATCAGTAGAGTATTGAATATCTTCTTTGGCTTTAACCTTAAGAGCCAACTTAAGGTCTTTGCTACTGTCAAACGCTCCACTTGAAGTAACATTGAATTTATAGGTTTGAGTATCATTAACTTCTTTATACTTGTTATCTTTGTCTTGAATAAAACCTCCGTAATAAGAAGTAGCATCGGAAAGATAAGAGTCAATAAGATCATCTCCAGTAGAAGGAATATCTGAAGGATCAAGTAAACGAACGTAGACAGAAAGATCATGAATATCTCGAGCATCATCACCAAGGGCTAGTAATTCAACTTCAACTTCTAAAAGATAAAGGTTTTCGTATTCTATTGTTGGTTTATCATCTTTTAGACCCTCGGGAAGGAATTTAATGGAAACTTCAATTTGAGTTCCTCTTGAATTTGAGCCAATTAGAGTTTTTTCATAAATATAATCCGCCGCATGAACCATCTCTTGCCTCATTGGTACCAAACTAAAAAAGAGAATAAAGAAGAGAGAATAAAGAATAATGTGACGAGTTCTCATTAATGTACTTTTGTGAAAAACTCATTAAATAAGGTTATTATAGAGCGTCGGCACTTAATAGGTACTCTACGCTCTTACAACTCAGATATAAGCTCTTTATAGCGATTCAATGCCAATTGAAGTGCTTCTGGAGTAACTACTCCTCTTGGGGTTTCTATAGAATGAAGTCTTAAGGGAAGCTTTTGCTGATCAAGATCAAAACCACAAGAAGTACGGAAAGAATGTTTAAGTTTCATAATATTCTTAGCAAGTTGATCTAATCTCTCATTATCCCAGTCTGTAAAACCGAGAGAATGAAGACAGTTAAGAACGAGCTCTCGAGAACCGAAAACCTTTCTGGAAAATAAACAAACATTAAGGCTGGTAATCATCTGCCTCTCTGTCTCTTCAATAAACATTTTTTCAGCTAAGTCAATAGGGTCTTGAGGTTGATCCATGTTCTTCTGATCAAAGGAGTAGCCGGCATTATCTAAGTGAGAATGTCTCATACCAACAATGGTGCCGTAAAAAGAACCAAGACCAGTACTATACCCAGCTAGACCTAGTCCTCCTGCTTGAATAGCATAATCTGCTCCTCCATACTTATTACCCAAGAATTTCACTCCTTTTCCAAGGTCAGAATAAAACTCATTGGGTTGATCTAGCATATGAGTTATCATCTTGATATATGCTTCAGCATTACCAAAGGTAGGGATAACATCTAATAGGTGCTCTTCTGAAAGAACAGCTTTTTCATAGGCTTCTGTTGCCCAAGAAAGAGCTAAACCAGTAGACATAGCATCTAGCCCCGCTACCTCGACCGCATGCATGAGTTTGATAAATCCTACCGGAGAACCAATTGCTAAATTTGAACCTAAAGCGTAAAGTGGTTCATAATCATAACTTACTGTAGTGAGCTTTACATCATATTTTTCATCATGTTCTCTTGCAGTAGCAATATGAATACAGCCAACTGGACAAGCAGAACAAGCAGTTTTTCGTTCCATGTATTCCATTGCCATTGTTTCTCCTGAGATTTGCTCTGCAAACTCAAAACGTCCTTCCTTAAAATTACGGGTGGGTAATCCACCTAAAGCATTTAATGGCAAGATATTAACTGATGTACCTAAATTATGATATTTTGACATGTGATCTTTTTTGATAGTCAATTCATGCACTTGATCGTAAACTTCTCGATATTTTTTCATGTCTTCAGGAACATAGTCTGCTTTTCCATGAATAATAATTGCTTTGAGGTTTTTGCTGCCGAAAACAGCTCCAAGACCGAGTCGACCAAAGTGTCTATGCATATCTGAAGTTACCATTGCTGTAGGAATTTGTTTTTCTCCAGCTCTACCACACCACATAATAGACCTTCTTCCGGCTCCTCTTCGCTGTAATCCTCTTAAAACATTGACCATTTCTAGATCACTTTTAACACCCCAAATAACTGAAGCATCATTAAAGTACACTCTTTGACCGTCAATTGTTAAAAAGACTGGTCTCTCAGATTTACCAGTTATTACTATTGCATCCAAACCAGCAAAACGAATTGCTACTCCAGAACGTCCTCCTGCATGAGATTCACCTAATTCTCCGGTTAAAGGTGATTTAAACATGGCTACAGTTTTAGTTGCACAGGAAAATGCACCTGTTAAGGGTCCCACTGAAAAAATAATAGGGTTATCTTTTCCAAGAGGATCTGTCTGGGGGTCACAATACTCAGTTAGAAGTTTGGTTGCAATCCCTGTTCCACCAAGCCATTCTTTGCGTAAATCATCTCTTGAGAGAATCTTAGTGGTTTTTTCAGATAGGTTAATTTCAAGAACCGTTGTTGTTTTTAGTGATTTAATCATTTTAATACCTCCAAAACTTCTTCTGTACTTCTCAAAGCAAGAACTCCATGTGGGCAGTAATCCGCACAACGTCCACAGTGAATACAAACAATTGGCTTATTAGTTGAATCTTCTGCTCTAAGGGCTCCTACAATGCAAGCTTTCATGCAATTACCGCAAGAAACACATTTTGAGGGGTCAAACCTTACTCCTCCTCCTTTTCGCTGAGTTAATGCATCTGTTGG